>NZ_JAOQJL010000006.1:0-94386 GCF_025566965.1 Blautia ammoniilytica
GAATGATATCATCTAGCGGTACTTCGTACCGTTAAAAATGGAATAGCCGTTCCGCAGTAGCGGAACTGGCATTCCGTTTGAGCGTAATTTGCATGCCAAAACAGTAAATATACATACCAATATAAACTTTTTAAATGCTGTAAATAGGTTTTTAATTACTGTCTGATCTTTAGAATACGAAAAATACAATGTATAAGGAACCAGAAACAAAAACAGATCCATAAACATCTCCGGATATCCGCCCATAAGAAGTTGGGCAGCACAAAAACCAGCTGCCAGAGCAAATACGACCTGCTTTTTTTCAAGATAAGAACGTACAAACAGAAATACATATGGGATCCATGCAGCAGAAATAATAATCATAATATGCTGGGCATTTCCTATAAACACACCGCTGCAGCAATACAACAGCCCGACCAGGAATCCTGCCCACTGCTTTCCTGACGATTTCTGACCATTTTCACTTAATTCCTGCCCTGCAAGAAGAAACATTCCAAAACCGCCAATAGCGATATGGATTGCATATGAAAAAGCTACTGTTGTTGGCGTATAACCAAACCATGCCAAAATGAGGGTAATAAAATACCATACCGGTGTTCCCAATACAGCATAAGCCGGAGTCCCATAACGCATTAGGGGATTCCATAACGGCAACGTATGGTTAGCTATTGCCTCTGACATTAACACCTGAGAAGGATATTCTGCATCCCAAATATCATATTTCATCAGGTTTTCCCCTATCAGCAGAGACCAGTTCAGCAAAAAACTAACTGCCAGGAACAGTAAAAAGATTCCCGCATAGTTCCATGCCTTTCCTTTAAAAGCTATCCCCTTATTTTTTTCCATATCTCTTTTCCTCATTTCCCATTTATCCTACTATTCTTACTTTTTGAATGCCCAGAATTTATTCATAATAAAATTCAACGGTACACTGATCAGCAAATTGACGATTGGAGCGATCATCTTTGAAATTCCCAGGATCTGAACCCATAAAACAGACAAAACCGTATTCAGGAACAGTCCGGTAAATGCATATGAAATATATGTCTTTATCAGTGCCTTATACCAGGACACTGCCTCGCCATCCTCGCTGTTAAACACATATTTACGATTCCAGTAAAACGACCAAAGCACACTAAGCACAAATGCAATGACCTGTGCGATCAAATAGTCTGTCTTCACAAACCATCCGTTTTTTTGGAAAAGAAGCAGCGAAATCACATATATCACATAAGATACAAACGTATTGCTGAGTCCCACAATTCCAAATTTAATAAATTGCAGAAATCCCTGCCATTTTTCTTCACTTATATGAAGGTGGAGTATCTTAAACACAACAAACCCTGCTGCTTTCTCAATAAATTTCCATACACTGCCTGCGATTTTCTCCATAACCAAACTCTCTTTTTCCTTCACTCTCTTGTATCTAACTGAATGCTTCTACTGCACATTCCCTTACATCTTTATTTCTTCTGTATATCCATTAACCTCTGTCAGTCTTTTTTCATCGATCCAGATTTCATCTTCGATTCCACCTACCGATGCCGGGTGACTCCCACATACCTGGAAGCCAATCTTCAGATAGCTTTTATATGCAGCCTGATTCTCCTGATGAACAGATGCAATGATCTTCTTTAATCCCATTTTTCTAAATGCTACCATCATGGCCAATACAAAGCTTTTGCCACCGATGCCATGACCTCTGGCTTCCATATCTCCCACCTGTAGCCGTCCGATCTCAGCCTGTTCTTCCCGAAAATCATATAAAGACAGACTTCCCACCATACGGTGTAGATGTTCTGTCTCTTCAATAGCAAATGCAATGGTATCATTATCTTTTAAATAAGATTCATACCACTTTTCCTGCATTTCTGGCGTAATATGATCAATCTTTCTAAGGAAGCGGGTCTGTGTGGCGTCATTGCGCCACACCCGCAGATTCTCGATATCTTTCCGCTCCAAAGGACGGAGCATAATGTTTTCATAAGAAGCATGATACTGATGATTCACAGTCCTTCACCCTTTCCAAATTCATTCAAACATTTGATTACAAAATCCTGCTCTTCTTCTGTCATTCCATTATAAAGCGGAATAGACAGCACTTCTTTTGCATACTGTTCTGTAATAGGCAAAGCCCCTTCTTTCATTCCCAGATACTGATACGCCTCTGATAAATGCGGAGGAATCGGATAGTGGATAATTGTCCCGATCTCTCTTTCATTCAGATATTGGATCAATTCGTCTCTTCTCTCACAATGAATCACAAACTGATGCCATACAGTAGTTGCACCTTCACGAATCTTGGGAAGATGGATCAAAGGATTCGTAATTTCTTTCAGATACCTTTCACAAAGGCTGGTCTTTTCTTTCGTCAATTCTTCCAGGTGGCCAAGTCTTACCCTGAGAAGTCCGGCCTGAAGCTCATCTAATCTGGAATTGGCACCTACCACCTTGTTATGGTAACGCTTTTCACTTCCATAATTACGGAAGATCCTTACATCCTGCGCAATCTTATCATCATTTGTTACAATGGCTCCTGCATCTCCAAATGCTCCTAGATTCTTGGACGGATAAAAAGAAAAACAACCAATATCCCCAAAGGTTCCTGTCATTTTCCCGTCAAAGCAGGCGCCATGAGACTGTGCACAGTCTTCTACCAGCCGCAGATCATACTTCTTTGCAAGCTCCACAACTGGTTTCATATTGGATGCCTGTCCGTATAAATGAACAACCAGAATGGCTTTTGTCCTATCTGTAATCTTCTCTTCTATTTTGGACGCATCAATATTGTTGTATTCATCCGGCTCAACAAATATGGGGGTTGCACCGTTAATGGTGATGCCCATAACACTGGCAATATAGGTATTCCCCTGCACGATCACTTCATCCCCTTTTCCTATTCCCAGAACACGGAATGCGATCCACAAAGCATCCAGTCCACTTGCCAGACCTACACAATGTTTTGCCCCTTCATATTGAGCAAATTCATTTTCAAAAGATTTCACTTCATTTCCAAGTACATACCAGCCGGATCTTAACACCTGTAGAGCTTTATCCTCAAATTCCTGCTGATACATTTCAAATCCACGATCCATTCTATTGGGCATGATCTTCATTATTGTTCATTCCTCCCATCTTTATCCACAACCTTATTTTCTTCTTCCACAATATAAGTGGGTCTGTTCCTGGAAGCATCAAAAGTCCTCCACAAATATCCACCCAGAATCCCCAATGTGACCATAATAATTCCAAAGCTGAGAAGATTAAAAATAAACAGTGTAGTCCAACCACTAACCTGTATCAATCCCATCAGCTTACAGATCAATACGAGAATCCCCCAGACCACAGCACCTATAAAAGATACCGTTCCAATACCTGTAACTAGCGTAATCGGCAGAGTGGAGAAGCTGAATAAGGTATCTGCCACCAGACGCACCTTTTTCTTAAATGTCCATTTGCTTGTTCCAATCTCTCTTTCCAGACGTACATACGGAATTTCTTCTGTTTTAAACCCACTCCACAGGATCTGCCCGGTAAGAGCGCTGTTTCTCTCATCCAGAGCCAGAAGCACCTGTATCACCTTCCGATCCAGCAGATACACATCAAAGCCGCCTTTTGGCATGTTGGACAGAGCTGCCTTTCGTACCATCCAATAATATGTATTGGCAAAAAGCTTAGTTCCAAAGCTTTCATTCCTGTCTTTTCGTACAGCCAGGACTACGTTATTGCCCTTCTTCCAGCTTTCCACCATTTTCAGGATCAGTTCTGTAGGCTCCTGAAGATCTGCTGCCTTTACAACTGCACAATCTCCGGTACTTTTCTCAAGCCCGCACAAAATCGCCGCATGAGAGCCGAAATTACGAGAAAGGCTTACAATCTTTATATTTGGGTCCTGATCAGCCAGCTTCTGCATCACTCCATAGCTATTGTCTTTGGAACCGTCATTCACCATAACGATCTCATATTCATAATCAATGGCATCAATAAACTTTTCTTTTATATCCTTATAAAGAGGTATCAGATTATCCTCATTATAATAAACCGGTATTACTATCGAAACCTTCATGCTTTTTCTCCACCATTACCTTCTGTACGTTTCACGATTTTGACAAACTCATCATAATCACGGATATATTCATCCGGATCGTAATGCTCACTTGCAAGTACCAGAAGAACAGAATCTTCTGAAAAATCATACATATCTTTCCATACCATCTGTGGAAGATAAATTCCTGTATGCGGGCGGTTCAAGCTGAAAACAGCTTCATTCCCAAGTCCGTCCTTAACCTTCACTTTACTTTTCCCTGCAACATTAATCAGTACAAATTGACTTTTTAAATTAGCATGCTGTCCTCTGACTACATCTGTATCTGAACCATAGATATAAAAAATACGTTTAATATCGAAAGGTATATCTTTATGCCCTTCAACAATTACAAGATGTCCCCTCTCGTCTCCTTTTTGCGGAAACTCCAGCATTTTAACACCATTTTCACTCATATTGGATCCTCCTTTGTTTCATTTATCCATTATACTTCACTTTTGTGTATATCTTTTTTATCGTATATGCCTCGATAAATGTAATAATCTCCATCCTTCTGTGGGCTCTCTACAGGATCTAAATAAATGTATTGCTTCCAGCCCACTTTCATTGCACATGTATCACTGATCTGTGTACGTGAAAATGCAACATAATTCCCATTTTCCTTGTCTACAACCGTAAATAGTTCAGCTGAAGTCGCATACAATTGAAGAGGACCGGCATGATCAGCCCGAAGCACTGAAATATTTTTCCCCTGCAGCTGTGCATAATCAGTCCAGTAAGAATCATGAACTGCAAGGGTATTATACGCCTGATATATTTCTTTTGAGCAAATCTCTTTTCCATTGTATTCATTTATCGTATCTGTTCTGAAAAGGGCTTCAATATTTTCAAGTCTGGTAAAATCATAATCCATTTCTCTTGAAAAAATATCATTTTCAAGCTGGATTGCGCAGCCAAGACTAAGAATGCCTACCAGCATCACAACACTAATCACCTTTTTGAAACGAATAAACCGTGTAAGTCCCCAAACAATATAAGAAAACGCCAAGGTCATAACAAAATAAGAGAAATAAGAAACCGGAAGTGAAATAAATCCCTGCTCCCCTACATTTCCCTGATACATCTTAGATACTGAAATAGGTAAAAAAGGCAAAACGGCACAACCGAGCAACATTACAAGAATCAGCAAGCTTTTCCCTAATTCCTTTTTCTCTTTTTCAACTTCTTTTCTGAAGATTTTCCATAATGCATATCCAGCAATCATCAAGATTGCAATCACTCTTATAACACCTTCTGTAGACAACCAGTGTTTATAATAGTTAAACAGATATAAATATTTATCTGAAAGGAACAACCCCCCTGGTACAGCGCTGCGCAGCAGATTCTTGATGATCACGAGAGAAGCCTTCAGATTAAATCCTATCTGTGTACCATCATATTGAGAAGGAAAGATCTTTCCGGTGACTACATAACATGCCAGAAAAACACATCCCACAATAATCGGCACCAGACACGGCTTTATATTCTCTTTTATTTTTTTCCAGCTGTACATATGCCTTTCGGTAATTCCCAAAAGAAGAAATACCGGTGTGTATGTAATAAAAGCCTCATAACTACAGCACACGATCCAAAACAGGATCATAGCTATAATCATATATTTTTTCTTTTCTGTACGGAGATAATAAATATAAAGTAATAAAGATACATATAATAATGTAAGCGGTATCCCATATAAAGTCACATAGGCATTCGGAAGTGTGGGTTCGAAAGAAAGTGGCATAAACAATGCCAGTAATACTGTCACTATACCTGTCAGAGTCTTTTTATGAAAAATCTCTTCTGTCAGTTTTGCAAATAATCCAATATTGGATATAACTGTAAGAACCTGCAAGATTCGAAAGCAATATCTTGATTTTCCGATATACCCCAGAATCTGTGTCACAGGCACTACCAGGCAAGACATAGCCCGTCCTTTTCCCTGAAGAAGTTCTGTATATGAATGAGTCAAAAATTCCTTTACCCCTCGCATACTCCAATATCTTGCAAGAAGCTCATCATTATGCATTATTCCTAATGTAAGCAATGGGAAAAAAAGTAAAACGGTACCAACTACCATCAAAAAAATGAAGCACTGATTTCTTTTCTTTTCTTCCATATTATTCTCCTTTCATACTATAATAATATCTATCGTAACGAACCTTATTTTACCCATTTAATTTAGCAGAATAACCTTAAATATTGTTAATACTATATAAAATCAGTCATACATCTTATACGCTTTCTTATAAAATACTATTATAATCTTAAAATTCACTTTGGGCAAAACTCGCAAAATATAAAAAAACATATTAAGTTAAACTTAATCCACGCCAAATCCATTAAGATTTTCTCAAAGTTCAATTCTACTAATCTGCAATTTATTTTAAATATAGACAAACCTACAAATGGTATTGTTCCAACAATTTGTTCAAATTATTTTTCAGCGTCATTGCAACTCCTGCTATTTAAATATAATTTCATTCACAAGACTACTTTTTTCTCTTTGATCCGCCTCATTTTCATCAGGCATGTAAATACCATTAAATACTATTTTTATATTAAGTATTTCTCCAACTCTGTATCCATGGGAAGATGATATGTTTCCTTCATACAACCAATTTCTATCATCTTTTAATTCTTTTTCAAACACTTCCTCATCATTTATTTCTATTTTAATATCAGTAACCATATCAAATTCTTTAGGAACATAACCGGACATGTATATCTGATTCCAATTACCTTTTTTTACTTCAATACTTCCCTCTTTTGCTATCCAGCGATAAGTTTCCTCTCCTTGTGGTAGCCATCCTTCATCAAAAATCACATTTTTATTACCTGCATATGGGAATGTTATCTCTAATGATTTCCAATAACCAATATATGAAATCGCTATATAGCTCCATATTCCACATAAAAAAAATATGCACATCATCTTGAAAGTATATTGTATTGTTTTGTTACTATTTTCTTCGATTTCTACAACAGATTTTTCTGCTCTCTTAAATACTCTATTCCATAGTTTTTCCCATCCATTTTTCTTTCCAAGCAAGAAAGAAAAAAAATTATTTTTATTTACTATTTTCCATAATTCCATACTAAAAGCCACAGAAAAAACAGTAATAAAAAGCCAATATTTTTTTATTGAATCGGCTGGAGTTGTCAACTGGACTTCTTGCATTGTAATTATTCCCAATTTAGCCAATATCAAGAATAATATTTTAAACGCCATAAAGTGAAATACTAAAATTCCGAATGTACTTTTTCCAATTTCGATCAACGGTTTTTTCATTCTGTCATTAAGAAGTTTAACCAAACAACACGAAATCACTATTAACAATAAACTTCCCAATACTCCTGAACAATAATTTAAAACAATATTCCCAAATTTTTTGCTCGGATAATCCACTGTTGCGTCAAAATATTTTTGTGCAAAATATAAATATCCGCAAACAGCCACTCCTATTCCCACCAATTTGCCAGTTGAAATATCATCAATTTTTTTCCCTGATCTCATAATCTGACCAGTAGCAAAAAAGCCTTGTCCTATGAATGCCAAATTAATAGCATTAAACAGACTATTTTCTACACAAAAATATCCAAACACAAATAAAGAAAGAGAAAATACAGCATATAAAATTCCGTTTTTATTACCACAAATCATGTAAATAATTCGTTGACATATTTCAACTTGCATCAGAACCACTATAAACCATGTAGCCCCAAGCCACCAAACATAGTTCGTTCCTTCACAAACAAAGTTTTTTATTGTATCTATAAAACCTATATATCCACCATCATAAAAAACACTATAAACAGACGTTGCATTAAGTATTGCCATCAAGGCAGCTCCCATTATAGTCAAAAATAAAAGCGGGATATACAACGAGTATATTTTTTTGTATACATAATGAACCGCACTGTCTCTGTCAAAATTGGTCGTATAGCCTGAAATGAAGAAAAAAGCGGCCATATGGAATTGGTAAATATAATTATTAAATGCACCTGTTGCATGACCTACAACAACTAATATGATTCCCAGTGCTTTATATATATCTACCCATTCAATTCGCTTTTTCTCCATCCTAAAACTCTCTCCTTAAAAAAATCTCTCTTCCAACATCAAACACAATGCATGATAAACCGGTAAATGAAGTTCCTGAATCTTAAATGTCTCCATTTCATTCACAACAATAGCAACATCCACTTTATCTTTCAGTTTTCCGCCGTCTTTGCCTGTCAGTGCAATAGTCTTCATCCCTTTTGCACGTGCAACAATAGCTGCATAATTTACGTTTACTGAATTTCCGGATGTGGAAATTCCAAGAAAAACATCTCCCGGGTTTCCGTATCCCTGTACCTCCTGTGCCAGAATCAAAAGACCATCTACATCATTAAGAAATGCAGTGTTCAAGCCAATATTCATATTCAAGGACAAAGCAGGTAAAGTACCTTCAAGCTTCTCGGCCAATACACTTCCCATTTCCGGATCCAGCTGGATCATCTTGTTTTTTAAATCTTCTTCCAACGGCCGTCTTTTAATAAAGCTTTTCATAAGCTCGCCAACAATATGCTCCGCATCTGCTGCGCTTCCACCGTTTCCAGCCACTAGCAGTTTGTTCCCATTTAGATAGCACTCTTCCAGCACTTTATAAGCCTGGTAAATATCGTCCTTACTGGATTCCAACACTGGATATCTTTCAATTAAATTGTTGAAAATTTCTTCAATTTTGCTCATAATTATCTCAGTCCTTTACATACAATATTATTTACTGCATCATATAGATCATCTGCTATATATTGAAACAAATGGAATCCTTCCTTTTCCAATTGGCTTCCATATCCAGTTCTTACCAAAATCGTTTTCAAATGGAAATTGTTCCCAGCCTTAATGTCTCCTATATTGTCACCAATCATCCATGAATCCTCGATATCAACATCAAAGTCCTCACAGGCTTTTTCAAACAGTCCTGTTTCCGGTTTTCGACAATGACATTTCATTTTATATTTTCCTATGCCTGCATCCGGATGATGTGGACAATAATAAAATCCGTCTATATGTGCTTTATATTTACTCAGTTGTTCATTAACATATTGATGCAATTTTATTACATCATCTTCTGAATAATAGCCTCTCGCAACACCAGCCTGATTGGACACCACGATTACCTGATATCCGGCATTATTCAATCTTGCAATAGCTTCCGGAACTTTTGGAATAAATTCAAATTCTTCTGGACGATATAAGTAATTCTTCTCTACATTAATAGTTCCGTCCCTGTCCAGAAACACAGTTTTTCTGCCACTCATAATTTGAAATCAAACCGTCCTTCCGGAATCTGAACTTTAATATCCTGGTAATCCCACCGATTACTATCCATCGTCCATGCCTGAGCTCCGCGAAGTTCAAAATTCCAGTCTGCCAACTGACCTCCTGCTTTTTCCATTCTTTCAGCAACTTTATGCTTTACATTATACGGGCAATACATTAAAAGATAACCGCCACCACCAGCACCAAGCAGCTTTCCTCCAAGTGCACCAGCTTTGACCGCTTCCTCGTATAATTCATCGATTTTGGGATTGGTAATCTTATTGCTCATACGTTTCTTGCTATTCCAGCCATAGTCCAGTAATTTTCCAAAACTGTTAAGGTTTCCTTTTAATAATTCATCTTTCATAGCATAAGCTAACGCCTTTACCTCTGTCATGGCAGCCACTGCATCTGTCTCTTTTTTCTTATAATTATTCACCTGATCTGAAATAATATTGGCAGATACATGAATGTTCCCAGTATAGCAAAGCAGCAGATTATATTGAAGTTCATGTATAATATCTTTTTTGATTCGAAGTGGATTTACTACCACATCATTTTTCCCATGAAATTCAATAAAATTAAAACCACCAAAGGTAGCAGCATATTGATCCTGATAACCGCCTGAAATCCCAAGTACTTCTCGTTCCACATGGTATGCCAGATCTGCCATTTCATAAGCATCCATTGTAACGCCTTTCCACTTTGCCATTGCCATCAGCAAAGAGACCATGACCGTAGAGGAAGTTCCAAGACCAGAGCCTGGAGGCGCATCACACTGCAAGTAAACCTCGCACCCCTGATTAATATCCAGTGCATTTAAAGCAGCTTTTACTAAATCAAGTTTACCATCATATACATAATTTTCTTTCGCATTGTATTTAACAGTCATATCAAAATCCAGGGAATGAACTGTGATCTGATCATTTTCTTTGGGCAAGATTGAACAATATGCATATTTGTTAATCGTACTGCCTATTATGGCTCCACCATGTTCCACACAATATGGTTCCACATCTGTACCGCCACCGCCAAAACTAACTCTGAGTGGTGCTCTTCCTCTTATAATCATTGTTTACTCTCCGTTAAAATTCTATGTTTTTTTGTTCTACATCTTTAATAAACTTAAAATAATCGTCCGGCACACCAATGTCAATAAAATATCCTTCATTTACAACTGCACCAAGTTTTTTCTTTTCAGCCAACATTTGAGGAATAATTTCATTCTCCAGCGAACATTTTTTTCCTTCAGGAATTAAATCCAACACAGTTTTCCGCATTAAATAAATTCCTCCATTTATAACCCCGGAAATATGATCACTGACCTTTTCATTAAAACCAATAATCATATGGTTATCCAGTTTTACACTGCCGTATCTGGATACATCCGGAACCTTTCTCAAAACCAGTGCCATGTCCATATTTTCACTTTTATACAGATCAATTGCGTCACTGTAAGCAGCCTGATAAAATGTATCTGCATTCAAAACAAAAAACTCTGATTCTTTAATATACTGACCAGCATTTTTTATTGCGCCCGCAGTCCCTAACTGCTCTTTTTCGTAGGAATATTCAATATGCACGTCCAATTGCTCGCCGTTTCCAAAATACTCCTCCACCATTTCACCTTTGTAGCCAACAGCCAGAACAATATCGGTTATTCCATGTTTCTTTAACTCCAAAATCAAATATTCCATGAAAGGTTTCCCACATACGTCTGCCATAGGCTTGGGTCTGTCATTAACCACACTTTTCAGTCTCGTTCCAAGACCTCCTGCAAGAAGTACTGCCTGCATTTTTATGCTCCTTTATTCAAAATCCTCTTTTACTATGTTCCAAACTGCTTCAAGACTAAAATTCTGCTTTACAAGCTTCTGGTAGTCCTTAACGGTCTGTGCAAGGACAGTCTCATCCTGATATAACCGGATAACTGCATTTGCAAAATCTTCCGCATCATCAGCCACCTTAACAACTCTTTCAGGATCTGGAATACCCTCAATACCAACAGAAGTAGTTACCATAGGAGTACCATAGTATAAAGCTTCTACAACTTTGCCCTTTACCCCTGCTCCATATCGAAGCGGAACAACTACCAACCGACATGTATCATACAATCTGGCCAGTTCTTCTTCAGATACAAACCCTTTTACAATTATGCCATTTCCCTCTAGTTTTTCAATCTCTGGTGTTACAGAGGAGCCTACAATGTAAAATGGCATCTGAATCTTCTGGCGAATAAGCGGATATATTTCTTTTGCAAACCAAAGTACAGCATCTGCATTTGGTGGATGTCCAAACCCGCCTACAAATACAATTCCCTCTCTTTTCGCAAAGTCCATTGGAATGTTATTTCTAAATTGCTCATATACATATGCTGTGATGGCTTTCACAGGAATGGTTGCATCAATTTTATGAATTGCTTCTTCCTCAACATAAGAAGGATAATAACTGATATCAGCTTTGCGCATAATATACAATTCCTTTTCCAGCCATTCATCAGATTCATTCTTTTTCTCAATGTCACCAGTCAGTTCATATTCCCGCTGAAGTCTTAAAAAATGCAGATCATGTCCATAGTATATACACTTAATATCCGTATTTTCTCTGATGAAATCAATATATTTGATTGTAATATGTGGTCTGTTTAAATAAGCAAAATCAATGCACTTCTTGTTCTCCAAAAGCCATTCCTGCCAATGTTGTGCATACCACGGACCATAAAGTACTTCGATTCCCATTTGCTGAAGAATAGTTGTATAAGGTTCTTGCTGGTAGAAGTTGTCACCAATAAATTTTACCATATATCCTTTTTCAACAAACATTCTTAAGTACTGGATAGTTGTTTTAGATCCGGCATCTTTGTCAAACTGTGGCACATAATGGTCAACCACCAGAATGGTCTTTTTATTTTGACTTCTTTCTCTGGCTTTAAATACAAATTGACCACATTCATATTGTTTGTCCAGTTCATCTTTCCAGCGCTTCTTCATTTTAATGCTGTTTTCCACCTGATATTGTTTAATCCCCGTATTCAAATCCGTTCCATTTGATTTCCCCTCAAAATGAACTACCACGGATAATGGCTGATATACTACCCGATATCCGGCTTTTCTGACTCTAAATGCAAGATCCGAATCCTCACAATACGCAGGTGCAAAATACTCATCAAAGCCCCCTAATTCTTCCCACAGACTTCTTCTTATCAGGATTGAAGCACCAGAAATGTAATCCACATCTCTGACATAGTTATATTCTGGTTTCGTGGCATCATCGTTTCTGCCGTAATTCCACCCACTTCCATCACGCCAGATAATCCCACCGGCTTCCTGGAGCGTTCCGTCAGCATATACAAGTTTGGAGCCTGCCATTCCGATCGTTTGATCTTTTTCGCAAAGATCAACAAGCGGCTTTAACCAATTATCCTGTACCTGGGTATCATTATTTAAGAATAAAACATATTTCCCCTTGGCTTTTTGGGCAGCATTATTGCAATTGCGAAGGAACAACATATTACTTGGAGTTCTGGCAATTATAAGATTCTCAACAACAGAAGCTATCTTTGTTGTCAAGTCATTCGAGCAATCGTCTGCTAAAATAACCTCATAAGATACGTTTTCACTGTTTTCTAAAATTGATTTTATACAATAATATGTATAAGTAAACTGGTTGTATGCTGGGATGACAATAGATACTGTTGGATGATCATACTGTGGAAGTTTCAATACTTCACATTCGTGAATATCTGTGATTTCATCATATATTTTTTCATCTACATCAACTTTTATCTGTTTCAGTTCTCCCTGGTGATAATCGCGCATTAAGTGTTCATAAGCGCCCTTAATCCCTTCATTCTTTACATAACCATACGCAATTTTTAATTCTTGCATATTCACATGTGTCATCATGCGACCAAAAGCATAAAGATTTCTTCCGATGAATCTTGGGAATATCATAATACAATCATAAGTATGGCAGATGAAGCGCATGATTTTGTACATCTTTGAATGTACGATTGCATCTCGTTCTCTTTCAGCTGGAAGGAGCATCTCAATGTGTCCTTTTTTATTAAGAATCTCCTGCCTAAGTTCAATCTCCATCTCTTTAAATTGATTTAACTCATGCTCGCTTTTATTCAGTTCATCTTGCAAATCAGTTATTTCACTTAAAAGTTTCTGATTTTCCATTTTTAATATATGCTCTGTTGTTTCAAGTTCACGTTCCGTTTTTTCTTTTGCACTCTGTAAACATGCTATTTTATTTTTAACTGTCCATTCATCATTAAAGCGATTGCAATATCCTCCATCCCCATAAAAATCAGTCTGTCTATACAGAACTTTAGACCATATATGGCTTTCAAGAGCATTAAAAACCGAAGTTTCTTTTCCAATATTCAAATAATTCCAAATTTCCTGTAAACTAATATCTGTTTTTTCCTGGAGACGTGAATATGCAGAATTCACAGCATAATACAAAATAAAATTAAGCGGAACATTGTCAAAACACCATTCTTGATCATAAAAAATAAACTTACCATTTTCATAAAAGCTATTATAAAATGTCAGATCAACAAAACCTTTTTCAAGTATTGGTCCCATTTGATATTCTGAAACATCGATGTTCAATTCATCTACAATACTTTTGTCAAAAACCATGTCACTTGACTTCACAAGCTCAGTTCTAAATTCTTCCAAGAAAGAGAATAATCCAGAACGATCATTATTTCTCAATAATTTTCCAAAATAATCTTGTGCACTCACGCCGTGATATGCATCACATTTTAAGGTGTTCCCTTCACGTACATACCCTAAAATATCAATGCCCCTTTGCTTTAAGAATTCTGTATTATAGTAAATATTATCAATATGTTGTACTGCTTGTTCATGCATTGGTATTTTATAAATAGATCCATCATTGTACAAAACAGTACTGACTCTATATATTTTTTTCACTTCTCCTTTACTAGAAACATAAATCACTTTTCTTTCCTTTTTTTGCTGTAAACTACACTCTACCAAATATGAATTAGCAAAAAAATCCAGCACATTATTTTCCAGAATATCTTTGTATAAATATTTTTCATTCATAGTTAGCAAACTATTTTTTGAATAAGTAAACGAGACTTTTTGCAAGTTAAGATAATCTGGTTTGTACTCATCTGTTGCGATAATTTCAGGAAATTTATAATCGGGCAGAACATAATAAAATCGCTTATTCTTAAAACCTACATTATTCAACAATTGTTCTAATTCACTCTTGGAAAAAGTCCTTGGAGTATGTTTCTGCTCATATCCTTCCAATCCCACATATGGTTCTTGTAAATGATCCTCAGAGCCACCCACCCAATATTTTAATCCAGTTTTATTCTCAATTGCAAACAATAGAACCCCATCAGGTTTCAAAAAGCTTTTTGCCTTCTCAATGAAATCATTATATGGATTTGATGATTCTAAAAACACATCTGCATATTCAAGCACACCAATAAATACAACATAATCAAATTTTTGAGGACTTTCCCATTTTAAAATATCCTCAGTAACAATCTTAAGATTCTTTCTCTCTGAATAACGTGCTTTAATAACAGAAGCACGTGCTTCACTCATTTCTACAGAAACAACACTCTTAGCTTTCTCACACAATAAACCAGTCAATGCCCCCATACCTGCTCCGACTTCCAGGACATCTGCATCTTTCTTAAAGGGATACCAGTTCAAAATGTTCCATCGAACTGAGGAAAACGTATTATTCACAGTATATTCACTACACTTTCCAATGTAATCCTGAACTGTATCTTCCGGATATCGTTGAGCGATATCCAACATTTTATTTTCTGTAGTTTCACCATCGGAATATACAATTTTATCATTCTGATTTTTTACAATCATACTTTTTCTCCATTTTTATTAATCCAAGAATGTTTCATCGTTACCAAGCCATATTCTCTTTGCTCTTCTTTATTCACTTTAAATTGTATTAAACTGTATATATTATCAAATACTTCATCAACTTCACTACGAATTCTTACATCCAGAAAATATATTCCACCAAGCAAATTCAAAGAATCAATAGTGAACTCTACATCTCCATTTTTCCCAGATAAATAGTAACTTCCTGTTGAATCTTTACTTGTTGCTCCATAGCAATATAGCCAATCATTTCTTGTTATTCCAATAATGAAATTAAGTTTAATTCCAATCTGTTCCGCACTATATTTCATTTTAATAACAATTTTCTCTCCCGGGTTAAATTCCAGGCGTTCATTTCCTTTTGCATCCAGTAGCTTAACCTCTGTGAACTTTACTTTCCAGTTTCCTTCTCTTCTAGCATCTGGTCCACACTGGGTTGCTATATCATGGCAACTGGCCTTTCTTTTTTTCTCTTCACGTTTCTTTTCTTCTAATAATTGTTTCTGTTTTTCTTCTTCCTTTTGTTTTCTTTCCTGTAATATCTTCTGTTCTTTTTGTTGCTGTTCCGTCTCTTTCTTACGCTTCTCTTCTTCTAACTCTCGTTTCTTCTGTTCCTCAAGCTCCATCCTATATTCAAGTTCTGCACGTTCCAACCTGGATTCTTCCATCTTTTCCAAATATTCCTTGCAAACTTTTCTGGCTGGTCCATCATCACGAATACGTCCCTCATCAATCCAGATAGCACGGTCACATAGTCTTTCCACCTGTCCTAAAGCATGAGACACAATAACGATTGTTGTTCCTTGATCCTTCAAACTTTTCAGTTTATTAAAGCATTTTGTCTGAAAAGCATTATCCCCAACAGCCAGGATCTCATCAATCAGCAAAATATCTGCATCTACATTAATGGCAACAGAAAAAGCCAGACGCATATACATACCGGATGAATAAGTTCTGACTGGATTATCAATAAATTCCTCTAACTCAGAGAAACGAATTATATCATTCAATCTTTGATCCACTTCTTTTGCTTTAATTCCAAAAATAGAAGCATTAATATAAATATTCTCTCTTCCACTCATGTCTGGGTGAAATCCAGCCCCCAATTCAATAAGGCTGCATACACGTCCCTGAATATCTATAGTTCCTCCATTAGGACGCAGAATCTTAGTGAGCAGCTTTAAGGTCGTGCTTTTTCCACAACCGTTTTTACCTATCAGTCCAACAGATTCGCCTTTCTTCACATCAAAGCTGATCCCCCTCAGGACCTCACGCATCTCATATTTATTTCTATTAAGGTGTATCAGCCTTTCACGAAGCATATGCCCTTTATCTTTATATACTTTAAAATGTTTTTGTACATTTCGTACTTCAATGGCATTGTCTGATTTCATTACAATTCCTCCGCAAAATTTCCTTCAAGGTGAGTAAAAACAACTTCACCAATCAGCAAAATTATAATTCCAAAAGTATACATTCCGATCCATGTTAAGGCAGTCGGAAGCTGATGATAATATAATAAATTGTGATAAGAAGTTATTACCAAAGTCATAGGATTTAACAGTAAAATGTGTCCTACAAATGCAGGAATTGCGTCAATTGCATACATGATCGGCGTTGCCCAAATCCAGGCTTGCAAAAGTACACCTACAATATATTCCATGTCTCTAAGGTAAACCGTTACAGCTGAAAAAAACAACGTCAGTCCCAGTGCAAGCAAATACTCTGCCAACATTACGGCTGGCACTAATAACAGGTGCCATGAAATCCCCACATGCGAGAATACTAAAAAGCCAAACACAACCACAGATGCTAATAGCATATTTACAAATTTAGCTGTGACAGAAGCAATTGTTAAAACTTCCCGTGGAAAATAGATTTTCTTTGTCATATCAGAATTGCAGACAATACAGCCCGCTCCCTGTCCCAATGCTTCTGTAAAGAAGTTCCAAGGGATAATACCTGTCATTAGATAAATATAATAATTTTCAATGTTACTTGGAAAAATCAAAGTAAACACAATTGTATAAATCACAATTTGGAAAAATGGATTTAAAAACGTCCACAACATACCCAATACAGATTTCTGATATCTCCCACGTAACTCCCTCCTAACAAGACTATATATCATATCACGATAATCATAGATCGTTCTTATTCTTTCTATCATCGACTGTAATTCTCCTTAACACACAAATCATTTTCTATTATATTAATCAAATCATCTAAGCGAGATGCCATATGATATTTTTTCTTTATAAATCTCTTGCTATTTAAAGATAGTTCTTCTCCCAAATGTCGGTCACTTAACAGCCTTCTTATACTATCAGCATACTCATCTGGACTGGAGCATAATATATACTCTTTTTCATTCACAGCCTCAATTCCTTCAATCCCAATTTCATTTGTCAGTACAGGAATTCCAGCTGACATAGCCTCAAGAATCTTTACTTTTATTCCTGCACCAAGCTTTAGCGGTGCTACCAGACAGATGCAGCTGCTAAAATATTTTGCCATATCGCTTGTATATCCAAGAATTTTAACAGCTTTTGATTCTTTTTTCTTTAAAATTTCCGGTGGATTGCTGCCGGCAATCAAAAATCTTACATTTAACTCCTGAAGCTTCGGCATAACATTGTCCACAAACCAAATAGCACTTAAGTAGTTCTCCTCTCGGCTCATGGCACCAAAGAAAAGAATATCTCGCCCTTCAATCTTTCTTTGCACTTCGCTATAATCGTCAAAGTAAGGCATTGATGTAAATATTTGCTTCTCAGGCAAACCATTCTGAACTAGCAATGCTGTATCTTTCGGATTGTTTGTAACAATCAAATCTACCTGTTTTAACCAGTTTGTTTCCAGATTCCTAATTCTCTCATACCTGGTTTTCCAGAAAAACTTCTGGTATGGTGATTCTGCTTTTCTCCATTTTCTCATATATCCCAAAAAAGTAACATCTTCTTCAATTGATATACTTTTACAATCAGGAAATTGTTTTCGCAGCATTGTAAGAAAAGCCAGGGAAAAAGTCCATTGCAGGATAACAATATCTGGCTTCTCTCCACTTTTAATATACTCCATAACCATTTTTTCGATATGGCTTCTTTCATAATCCAGGCATATACCAGCATATTTATCAAATGGATTCACGTAAGACCATGCACTTCTTGCTCTTCTTTCAAACTGTTTTCCTTTTGATTTGTCCATCACAAAAACATGATTCTTTATTCCATACTGTTCTAAATCTAATAATCTTTCTTCTTTTTTTAAACACAATGAAAGTAGTGTAATATCAAATTTCCCGCTTTGATGAAAATATTTAACATAAAAATTATGAACCTTCCCACCCGCATGATCAGCTTTATCATATGGAGCATACGGCGATATCCATAATATTTTTTTCATTTTATCACCTGTTTCATGTTTTAAAAATACACACAATCTATTTTATTTTAACATGTCCACTATCAAAAAGCAATAAAAGCGCTAGTATTTACTCATCCTTACACATCATTTCTCCAACATGCCCAAATAAACCTCACAGGCGGCGGCAGTTTTCTCCAACATAAAACGGATTCTCTTCTTCTGTTTGTGATAGCTTTTTTTCGTTGCAGCACCACTTTCATGTTTTACTGTCATAGCTGGATCATATACGATTTTATAGGCTTTTCGCTTGCAGCGCAGTGCCAGTATATATTCCTCGTAAAAAAACTGGGTTTCCGGGTCAAAAGCCTTATCTTCCTTTTCCACAAATAAAGGAGTAAAAATCAAACAGGCGCCAAATGGAATAATGTCTGTCTGGATCTGACGACTGAGAGTGGTCTGTTTTTCTCTATTGGCTATTTTTGATTTTTCTGCTTTTTTAAGCATGTGGTGAACAACTGGATACAGGACTGGGTAAAATCGAAGTGCCAACTGATTCATCTTTACAGTATAAGCAGCCTCTTTTTTTGTGCGGAGCCTGGTATCCATAGGGTTCTGATGCTCACCAGTTCCCTGATGGATCACATCAGGTCCAAGAACATGGCATGGACGATTACTATAACTGCTTTCCAGTATGCTGATAAAATTCTTTTGTATAAACTCAATATCATTATTTAGCACAATGATATAGCCTGGGCCGAATTGTTCTTTTGCATACTGATAGCCCCGGTTATTGGCATATGAAAATCCTCCATTTTCCTTTATCTGTAAAACTTTAATCCGAGGATTTTCCTTATATTTCAGTAAAAGTTCATTTCTTTCTGCTTCTGAATCATGAATATCATTATCCACGATCACAATTCTTATCCGTTCCTGCTGTTCCATTGCCAGAATCGATTGTACACAGATATCTGTCACCCTTGAATCCTTATAATGTAAAATTACAAAACTTACAAAATCCATTTACGTCCCCTGTCTCATGCAAAAATGCTTTCTCATTTCCTGAAAAATCCGTTTTTAAAGCATATTGATTATAGCCTATCTGCAAATAAAATCAATGTGACTGTTCCATATAAATACCCTTATCACTACAAATCAACTTCCATTATCTATCTCTTATTGCTTATCAGCCATCCAAATAGCGGAAGAAGCCTGGTTTTTATCAAGATCATCAGTGCCTTTACTGCAGCTTTCTGGGTAAATGGGATATCCACTTCAGCGGTCAGTCTGGCTTTACTGTTCTTCCAATAATGTGGAAAATACGACTCCACTGTGGTATTTATATAATCACATAACTCTCTTGTTTTTTCTTTGCTTGCTCCCAGTGCCAGCTGGAATAAGCAGGTAGCAAGTATTCTCAATACAAATAATTCAAAAAATTCCGGACTGTTCGCCATTCCCACTTCCCACACCTTGGTAAGCGTAGCATCCAACCCCTTATAGGGTAAAGAATACTTTTCCAGACCTTTGAAATTATGTCTTGCAGAAGATTCATGCTGTACGTAGTAATACCCGCATTCCGGTATCGTATTAATTCTCGGACATACTGCACTGAAAAACAGAGAAATCGGCATATCCTCACCACGTTCCCCACTTTGGAAATGGACATCATATTTTTTCCACAATTCTCTCCGGTACAGATGAGAACATACAGCTGAAATTCTGAAAGTCCATTCTTCATTCTCCATGCGTTTATACACACCTGGAACGATCCTTTCCAATTCTTTTCCACCTTCGTCCACATAAGTCAGTCCACAGATTACCATGTCCAGCTTTTCTTTTTCTGCAAGATTATATATTTTTTCAATATAGTTGTTTTTCAGATAATCATCCCCGTCAACAAATGTAATGTATTTTCCTGTTGCTTTGTTCATTCCCCGGTTTCTTGCAACAGCAACTCCCTGGTTTTTCTGTTCTATTAAAAAAATCCGTGAGTCTTCTCTATTCAGCTTTTCCAGGATTTCTCCACTTTTGTCTGTACTGCCATCATTAATCACAATGACTTCAAAATTTTCAAAAGTTTGATTCAAGACGGATTGAATACATTTTTCTATGTATTGTTCATTGTTATAAACAGGAATGATAATGGACACTTCAGGCATGATTTTCTCCTTATATATGGCTGTGCTGCATATTTCCTTGCAAAATCAAATATGTAGGTGAATGCATTACGTATTTATATCATAGCATTTGTTATAATACTTGTGAATCTCAAATATGACCATTCTAACATAGAAAAAGAGTCTTGCAAAGAACCAAGACTCCATACATTATTCGTTACTTTTCATAACTCTTATATCCGATCTTATAGAACCGCATCAGAAGCTTCACCACCGATGCCGGCCAGAACTTCCCGAACATCTCCAGTTCTTCCCTGGTCTTCTCCTGATTCTTCAGACAAGCCTTTGTAGTGGCGCCATCGTGTATCCTGTAGTAGAACAATTCTTTAGGAATATAGGTAAATCTTCCCTTTTTCCTGGCAATCTGGACAAACACATCCCAGTCCAGTGCGTAATGATAGCCAGACTGGAAAATGCTTTTCCCAAGTATAGCCTTATGATAGCACACAGACGGACAGCAGATCCCGTTTCCCAGTGACTGCACTCCCAGCTTGACCCAGCGCTTGTCTGCCAGAAAGGGAAGCCTGAGCGGCAGCTTCATGATCTGCTTGATCAAAAGACTTACATCCCACCGAACCTGCTGGTGTTGGTTGATGATGCGGTAATCCGTCATGGCGATCAGTGTATCCGGATGCTTTCCCAGATACTGATCCATATATTTCAGATAATCCCGATGATAAATATCATCCTGATGGGTAATCGTCACGTATTCTGTCTCAGCCTGGTCATAGGCATAATTCCAGTCATCCTGCAGGCTGCTGGTGCCTTCTCTCACGTAATATGGCAGGTGATATTTCTCTGCCAGATCACGGATGTAGTCGCTGGGTGTGGATGTGCATACGATCACCCTGGACTTTGCCGACTGCTGTACTACAGACCGGATGCTTTTCTCAAGATATGGGGATTCCCCATATGCACATACTGCAAATGTATGACTGATCATAAGCCTCTAACCTGCCTTTTGTCTTGATTTCTCCACCTATTTGCATTTTGTCTTCACAAAAGCAACAATGTCATCATTTTTATCCATCACATTACTATCTGCTTCTAATTCTTCAATAGATTTCCAAGCATATTTCTTACCGTCCAGTTCAAAAATATCGCCTTTCATGCATTCTGGTACATCATTCAATGCAAGACTGTACAGTATATGTTTATATTGCTTATACACTTGATCACTTTCAGAATATTTACAATGGGGAGCACTGGTAATGTATGATGTTGTAACTTGCATTTTAACCAAATCACTTGCATGCTTATCTATATTTTCCTTGTTTGGATCTTCTGTTCGGTAATATGGAAATAACCAACATTTCCATCTCTCATCATAAACCTGCAAATACTTACCCGTCGGATTTGTAATAGCCAATAGAGAAAATTCATGATATTTTTCTGACAAATGTTCTGTAACCAACTGCGTTATTTTCAATAGGTCACTTTCAGACAAATCACCGATTTTCTTTTCCATTCGCCATTCATCCATTTGAATGATCCTGTCAATTCTTGCCCATGATTCTCTTGTCAATCCAGCTTCTTGCCAATCATCAATTCTAATACTGTACGGATTTTTCTTAGCTTTACTCGTAACCATCATGGCAAGAACAGCAATGGTATTTTTATCAATGACAATCGCTGGCCTGCGCTTTGATACTTTTATCTCCTGAAATGGGAACTGAGTCCACCATACTTCACCTAAATTATATTTTCCCATCTTTTTTCTCTCCTTGTTTATAAATCTCATCCCACTGATCTTCTTGCATCCACTCATCATCTAACGCTATATCATCTGCCTTCTCAGCACTTGCATATAATCTGTCTCTATTTAATTCAATAAAACGCTTGAAATCATTTATCTCTTTTACCATTTTCATGAATGCTCCTTTCCTATCAATGTGACAATTGATAAATTTCCATTTCCTTATCAAAACAAGGCATATAAAATAGTTCTTGGCAGGCCATCTCACAGCGATTCGATTCCATATAATTATTTCTGCTTTTCTTTCTCAGGATTGCTTTCCTGATTCTCCCTCTATCTCTCCCTCACGTTCTTCCAGCTCACGGGTGATCTCCTCATCGTCATTCAGGCGGCGGTTGGCTGCCTTGGAGCGAAGCGCCACTTCGGCGGACAGGATAGAAATCTTCTCCTCCAGCTGGGACACGATAAGTGATAAAGTAAAGATCTTTTCTACCAGAAGGAAGATGATGATCACAAATACCAGGTTGGAGGGTGACATAAAGCCAAGATGCTTGCTCAATTCAAAGCAGATTTCCGGAAAAATGGCAAGGATAAGCAATACCGCTGCAAAAAAGATCCAGAAAATGGCATCTTCCATTTTGACCTTAAACTTCCGGATCTGCCGCAGGATCCAGATCACTGTAATCAATGCTGCTACTACCAGCAGCGCCCTTAATGTAATGGTCATGGTCTACTCTCCTTTCACCTTTTCCGTACCCACTGGAACAGCAGGATAGAGAAAAGCATTTTCATCATATACCACACGGAATTTTTGAAATTCAGGTAGCTGACTCCTGCAATACGTTCAGACATGTGTACCTGCACCTCACGGATATCAACTCCACAGTTCAACAGGTATGCCAGGGTATCCGGCTCCGGGCTGTAATGCATGTTATAACCGAAATGCTTGATCATCTTCTTGTTGAACAGGCGCATGCCGGAGGTCACATCCCCGATATACTTGCCGCCTGTTGTCAGCCAGATGGCTGTTGTAATGATCTGGCTGCCGATCATACGTGAGTTGATGGGCTTACGCTCTGTCTTGAATCTGGAGCCGATCACGATATCACAGCCGGTCTGCTCCATCTCATCGATCATATCTGCAATATATGCGGGATCATGCTGTCCGTCTCCGTCCAGCTGTAGTACATAATCATAGCCGTAATAATTGGCATAGCGCATGCCGCTTTTCACAGCTCCGGAAAGCCCGGTATTAACCGGAAGATCCATGAAATTATAGCCTCTTCGGGCACAGATCTTACGTGTATCGTCGGTGGAGCCGTCATTGATCACCACATAATCATACTGGGGATAATTCCGGATCAGATTGTCCACCACTGTTTCTATACATCCTGCCTCATTGTAGGCAGGAATGATAATGAGTATTTTCATAATTCTCCTTGCTGCTTAGCCGTCTTCGTATGTCTGTATTTTTCTTCGATCTTAAGAAGCTCCCTGGCTCTCGCCTCAAAGGAATACTGCTCCCGGATCAGCGGCCACTGCTTTGCCACCTTCTCTTTGATCTCATCATAATGTGTCTCCAGCTGCATGATGCAATCATCAAACTCTTCTTTATTATTATAGTAAAGAACTGCGTCTGGAAAGATCTCCTTCAGTTCTTCACAATAATCTGAGATCACAGGCAGTCCGCAGGCCAGCGCATCAAAAATACGGTTATTTACAAACTGGTAATCCAGCATATCCTTCCAATGGTCATTCAAGGTAGCCTTTGCACTGCGGTACAGATCCGGGATCTGACTGTTCTCAATGGATGTATCCTGAACCATGCCCTTATTCTGTCCCAGCATAGCCTTCCAGCCGCTGCCCCAGATCTTAAGAGGAAGCTGATTCTGGGCAGACCAGATCACGCATCGTCTGGCAACGCCTCTGGAATTGCCTATAAAA
Organism: Blautia ammoniilytica; assembly: GCF_025566965.1. NCBI lineage: Bacteria > Bacillati > Bacillota > Clostridia > Lachnospirales > Lachnospiraceae > Blautia > Blautia ammoniilytica. The sequence goes on from NZ_JAOQJL010000006.1 coordinate 24,479, forward strand.
ATATAGTCTCCCTTAGCCTGTACTGCGCTCTGGTCATCTCCGGACTCCTCCGCCGGATAAAACAGCTCTGTATCTGTACACTGAAGAAGCGGCAGTACCGGCACTTTTACCTTTTCCTGCAAACATTTGGCATAGTAATTAGAGCTTACACATACTACGTCATATAATTCATATTCCTCCGGAGTGATCATCTCCGGATGGCTGATATTCCACATAATGTACAAACATCTGGCATTCCGCCTGTCAGGTCTGTAGAAATGACAGCCTCGAAGCACCAGTACCACATCTGCGTCTTCCTCGCAGCCCCAGTCCTCCCTGGTGTCTACCACTGTATACACGCCAAGTCTGTCCAGATAACGCTTCAGAGTCACTGCATATGCGTAATCTCCCCAGCGTACCTTTACCGGTCCTTCCGGCGCCGGGCACTTGATCACCCACAACGGCCTGCCTGCAGCTTCTGTGTGAAGCTGGGCATTACGCACCGGCCAGTCATCCCTGCGTCTGAACTCTTGCTCAATAAAAGCCTTCAGCTCTTCGATCGCTTTTGTCTGGGCAAGAGATGCTTTCTGAAGATCTCCGATCACCTTGCTCTGACGTTTATTTTCTTTTTCCATATCGCCAAGCTTCTTATCCAGGTAAGTCCTCGGCACCGGAACAATCCTTCTCAGCTTGTTCTTAATGGAAGCCCAAATCCCCATAATGTTACTCCTTTAACACTTTATAGGTCACATTATACCCAATCCGGCTCTTTAGTGCAATGCTTTTCACCTTTCAGGCCTGTGCCACCATATCCGCAGCAAAAAGTGCGGCTCCAAGTGCACCGCAAAGCTGTGCCTGTTCGCTGATTACAAGCTTTGTGCCCAGCCGTTCTTCCAGGGTTTTGACAAGGCCCTGATTCCTGGAAACACCGCCAGTCATCATATACTTTTCTTCTCCGCCTACCCGCTTTACAAGGGCTGCTGTCTTGGCAGCCACTGCCTTATTAAGGCCATGGACTATATCATCTGTTTCTTTATTCTGGGCGATCAGGGAAACCACCTCTGATTCGGCGAAAACCGTACACATACTGGAAATAGTAATGTCTTCTTTATATTGGATGCCGCAATTTCCAAGCTGATCCAGGCTCATCTCCATAGTTCTGGCCATCATCTCAAGAAAACGGCCGGTTCCGGCAGCGCATTTATCATTCATAACAAAATTCACTACATTCCCCTGCTCGTCCAGTCGGATCACCTTGCTGTCCTGTCCTCCGATATCCACCACAGTGCGCACAGAAGGATCCAGGTAATGGGCTCCTCTTGCATGGCAGGTGATCTCTGTAATACTTTTATCTCCATCCTGGATGGCTGTCCGCCCATATCCGGTAGTAACCAGGGCATCAATATCTTCTCTTGTAAGCCCTGCATCCTTCAGGGCCTCCTCCAGAGCACGTTCTGCACCAATGGCAGCCCCTGCGCCGGTAGGCAGGATGATCCCGGCTACGATTTGTCTGTTTTTATCCAGGATCACCACATCTGTACTGGTGGATCCACTGTCAATGCCTGCAAAATAACCTTTTCCCATTTTCCGTTCCTGTCCTTTCCGTTCATCCTGCACCAGGCTTTCTGCAAATGCCTCCAGTCTGGTAAGAAGCTGTCCGCTGCTCTGTATAGTATAATCCGACTCGATCTTCAACAAAGGCACTGCTGCATGCTGCTTAAGTTCTGCATATTCAAAGCTGTAAAAATCACAGAATTTTACTGTATGGTATATGATTCCTTTCAGACCCGGATCCTGGTACAGCTGTTTCCGGCCTGTATGATCCATCATACGCATACATGGCATCTGACCCAGAAGTTCTCCTGCATACCAGTCCATCAGCTTATCAAAATCCTTCTCTTTGGGAGGCTTTGCCTCTCCTACAGAACGATTATTTACACAGGAATCGTTCTCTACCGGATATGGCATGGATTTCTGTACCATTTCATATAGTTCCTTGCCCATTCTGGCACCCATAACGCTTAAATGGGCTCCTTTTTCTTTCACCGGCGGTACAAATGCCTTTGCAAATGCTTCCCTGCAAAACATCTGCAGATAATCCTGTCCTTTATATTCTGCATATGCCTTTGCCAGGCCTTTCAGCTGAAGGGCAGTCCTCTCCCGGCTGCAGCAGCCTTCCCCATGCAGCATGTCTACCATATAAAGGAAATCCAGCTTTCCCATGTCTTCCAGCACATCATAAACACTGCGGATGGTATCGCAGCAGTTCACAAGAACCAGCTCCTTCACCTGTCCTTCCATAACAGCTTCCAGCACAGCTTTCCCAAAGCCGCAGATATTAGGATGGACCATCTGCTCTGCAAGTTCAAAATTCCCCGGCATTCCATTCAGATTTTCGCAGCTGGCTCCCATTGCAGCCAGCAGTTCTATTGGTGTATATTTACACACATAATATATTTTGTTATTATTCATCATGTCCTCACCTATTATGCCTGAAGCATTTCCAGAAAAGCACCAAGTCTGGTTGCTGTCTGGCCTTCCCCTCCATGGCTTCTGTCACAACCGTCACCATCCAGGATCAATAACGGGATTCCCTGCTCCTCAAACTTCTTTTTTGCGATCCTGGACGCTCCCAGCGTGTGCTTGCAGCCCCAGTGTCCAAACCACACAGCGCCATCTGCCCCTGCTTTTTTCGCATTTTTAATCCCATTTTCGATCCTGCGGGAAGCACTTCCGTTCAATGCATGGTAAACCATCCGTGCAGCCATTGCTTCATAAGGCTTCTGGGGATCAAAATCGTATTCATCAAGATCAAAGGTATGTGCCAGCTCGCAGCCTACGATCTGGGCTTTTTCCTGAAACATCAGCTCTTTTTTTACTGCATCAGACCAAAAAGGAATGGTATGCATCCAGTAGATCTTCTTTCCTTTTGCAGGGCTTGCCTGTAAAACATCCTTTAGCAGCCGGGCGGTATATCCCTCTTCCTCTTTTGTTCCAAGAAGAATGTTGTTGGTCATGCCTTCATACAGGGGCGTCACCAAATCCGTAGGAATACACCTGTCTTTTCTAAGAGACTGAAACCTGGAAATATTCTCCAGAGTGCGTCTGCTTATGCAAAGCCGCTCCTTCAGGCTGTCTTCATCAACGGGATGGCCTGTACACTTTTCCAGGAAAGCGGCCAGTTCCTCCAATTGTTCTGCCACATACTTTACATTGTCATGGCTCTGCCCAAAGGGCACATCAATGGCAAAGACCGGAACCTGATACAGATCTGCCAGATAACGGAAGGTAAGAAGGTTTGCATCACATACCAGATTGGTATAAACGATACACTTCGGCCTGGGAAGGATCCCCCGGTCTGCTGCCCCGATAAAGGTTTTATGGTAGCTGCAAAGTGTCTCGGAAATCCCTTGATCCTCTGCCTGCTGAAGGCAGGCACGCTCTGCTGCAGAGGCTGTAAGGTAGCAGGAAAAAGCTTCCACATTGTATGGGCTAAGTCCCACCTCATGAAGCAGCTCACAGGGTGTGAAAATGCTGACCACAGAACATTTTTCCGGTCTTTTTAAGGGTGCCAGCATGGTGTTCATCATCAGGTGGGCCAGATATCTGTGCGCAGGGATCAGCCTTTTATCCGGTGCAAAACGAAATTTCAGATTCTGGGCAGACCAGCCGGTTTTCAAAAGCCATCTGGCCTTTGCAGGATCCTCATTTCCAAATTTCTCTATATATTTTCCGTATGTCTCAATAATCTGCATCTTAATCTAGTCTCCAATAATCAATCTTGTCGCCAAAAAGAGGACTATTTTGGCAAATAGTCCTCCTTCGGCATTTATTCTTCTATTAATTTATAAACTCTCACAATCTCGCCAACGCTCCAGGCCTGTGCGTAACAGCCTCTGGATGCCACCGGCTTATCCCCGTCATAAATCTCTGCCAGATGAAACAGGCAGCCTTCTGTAAGCCATCCTTCCAAAAGAGTCAGATCCTGCCGGATCTCCTCTTTTGCCGTCTCCTGGTCTTCTGCACAGGCAAGCACAGCCCTGTAATACGCTCCTAATGGGAAGGTCCACACCGTTCCCTGATGGTAGGCTCTGTCCCGCTCCGGCTGACTGCCGCCATATACCGGATGAAATGCCGGATCTGCCGGATCCAGGGTACGAAGACCAACCGGCGTATACAGTCTTTCCCGTACAGCCGCAAGCAGTCGTCTGCCTTGCTCTTTGGAAAGCATAGTATAAGGCATGGATAAGGCAAATACCTGATTGCAGCGGAACTGTTCTTCCTCTGCTGTGCCATTTACCACATCCTTCAGCCAGCCCTTGTCTTCCATCCAAAAGTTCTCCAGAAAGCTTTTCTTTACTGTGCTGGCCAGCTTCTGATAATCCCTGGCCTCCTGACCTACAAGCGGTGACAACTCCTCCAGGATCTTCAGTGCATTATACCAGTATGCATTGATCTCCACCGCCTTACCATGGCGCGGCGTAGGAAGCTCATCATTAATTCGCACATCCATCCAGGTCAGCTGCTCTTTGCCCGCACCGGCCATAACCAGGCAATCCCAGTCCATATGGATATGATAATCTGTGCCTCTGCAATACCAGTATACGATATCTGCCATCACAGGATAGGCTTCTTTAAGAAATTCCTCATCATTGGTGGCTTTATAATATTCATACACACCATTGATAAATAAAAGCGGTGCATCTACCGTATTATAAAAGGGATCTTTATCACCTTCAGGAAACAGGTTGGGCATCAGCCCCTTCCTGCAATACATCATAAAGGTTTTCAGGATGCTTTTGCACTCCTCATACAATCCAAGTGCCAGTGTGCACCCGGGCAGTGCGATCATGGTATCTCTTCCCCAGTCCTCAAAATATGGGAAACCTGCCAGGATCGTCTTGCCGTCTGTGGACTCTCTGTGTGCCAGGTACTGAAAAGCACTTGCTGCAAGCGTCTGTCCTGCAGTGCTTTTCAGGCCACTGTGCCGAATCAGTGCCTGTCTGTCCTCCTTAGCATGCCGGATCCATCCGGAAATAGTATTTGCGTCGCATTCATCCACTCTCCGGTCCAGACTGTAGATCAGATAAAACTCCCTGGAATAATCGTCCATCTTAAAACAGATCTCATGATTCTGCAAGGCTGTCCCTACCGAATCACGACCATCTCTGGCATCCTGATCATAGTACAGATCCTGAGAAAATGCAATTTCTTTTTTTACAAGGGTACCATTATGCTTCTGATGAAGCACCAGGCCATTCCCTGCAATATAATTCTCTTCTACTGTAAATACCTGGTCTTTTGCAGGATTTTTACCTTTTGGAACAAAGGCCAGAAGCGGAGACACATGAAGGATCACTTCTTTTGCTATTTTCTGGGAAAGCTGATACCTGAGGGCAATGGTATTCTCCCCCTGAAGCATAAACAGCTCCTTTTTTACAGATACGTCTCCCACCTGGTAATGCCAGGTAGGAAGCATCTCCATCTCAAAGGCTTCCAGATAACGAAAGCCCTCCTGATTCTTTGTCCGGTTTACATATTCCTGGGAGAAAAGCCCGGTATTTTTCCCCTGGATCTCCAGATATTCCTCTACATTGGAGATCAGACGTGCCCGCTTATTAGGCGCCTTCTCTGCTGCCATAAACAGTGCATGGTCATTCCTTGCTGTATCTCCGATCACAGTCAGGGAAGAATAACCACCCAGTCCATTAGTCAAAAGAAAACATCGTTCCTGGCCTCTTCTGAAATCCTGCCAGTGAAACCTGCACAGACTTACTTTCATAGCTTACCTCATCAGATCAGCCTTTAACAGCTCCTGAAAGTCCATCCGAATAATACCTTTGCATGAATACAAACAGGATCGCGATCGGAATGGAGATGCATACTGCACCTGCTGCAAAGCTAGTGTACCATTTATCAATATACTCTTTCTCAAGCATCTTCCACAAACCAACGGATACTGTGTAGTATTTGGCATTTGCACGGCAGATTACCTTTGCAAAGATGAAATCCAGCCATGGATTCAGGAAAGAAGTAAGAACCGTATATACAATAATCGGTTTACTTAATGGTATGGTTACTTTTGTAAATACCTGGAATCTGGTAGCGCCATCAAGGTATGCCGCCTCATCCAGTGCCTTGGGAATGGTATCAAAGAATCCCTTGGCGATCAGAAATTCTATACCTGCGCCACCACTGTATACCAGGATCAGTGCCACACGGATCATGGCGCCGTCTGTCAGGTTCAGAACTTTCAGAATATAATATACGGCAACCATGGACATGAATGCAGGGAACAATTTCAGGATCATTGCCACATTCATATATGGTTTACGCATTTTGAAACGAAGTCTTGAAGTACAGTATGCCATGGAAAGTACAAAGAAAGTGGAAATCAGGCATACGAAGCAGGCAATAATAAATGTGTTTTTAAACATCTGTGGGAAATCAAGGTTCTGTGTATCCGTAAACAGCCTCGCATAGTTGTGAAGGGTATATCCTTTCGGGAAAAATGTGGTAACATAGGATCCCTTCTGAGAGCTGAAGCTAAGCAGTACGATCCACAGGATCGGGATAACCCAGATCACCGCCAGGACAGCCAGCAATACATGTACGATCGTATCGGAAATAGTCCCTTTTCTCCGCATAGATCCTGTCTTTTTTTCGTTCATTATTGGAATCCCTCCTCATTCTTGTAAGAACCGCTGTTTCTGTATGTAACAAGTGATACGATAACCAGAATCACGAATGTAAGGATACCTACAACTGCGCCTACATTGAAATACTGCTGATCAACGGTCAACTTGTACAGCCATGTTACCAGAAGATCGGTCTTACCTGCTGTATAGCCTACCGGAACCGGTTCGCCCTTGGTCAGAAGGAAGATCACGTTAAAGTTGTTGATGTTTCCGGTAAAGGTTGTAATAAGGTATGGGGTTGTAACAAACAGCATGTATGGAAGGGTGATCTTAAAGAAGATGGTAACGGAATTGGCTCCATCCACTTTTGCAGCCTCATACAGGTCATTTGGAATATTCTGAAGGATACCAGTTACCTGCATCATGGTAAATGGAATACCGATCCACAGGTTGACAATAATAACCGTCACTCTTGCCCATGTAGGATCAGACAGAAACGGCAGTGGGCTGTTGATGATCCCTGCATTCTGCAGCATAACATTGATCAGGCCACTCTCTCTTAACATACTTCTCATAAGAAGTAAGGATACGAACTGGGGAACTGCTGCGGAAAGCATGAAGCAGAATCTCCAGAAGCCTTTGATCCTTGTAGTTCTTCTGTTGATAATGATTGCCAGCAGCATTCCAAGGATATAGTTCAAGAATGTTGCGAACACTGCCCATACCAGAGTCCATCCAAGCACTGACCAGAAGGTCTTGCCAATGGTGTTCCCCATGCCAAGCACGGTAGCAAAATTCTTCAGCCCTACCCAGTTAAACAGGGTCAGATGGTCTCCTACCTTACTGTAGCTGGTAAAAGCCATACAAATCATAAATACAAGAGGCAGGATAGTAAATACAAGAATGCCGGTAATCGGCGGTGTAAGAAGTGTCCAGTGCAGCTTCTGATCAAACAGTTTTTTGAAATCCTCACGGAAGCTGTTCACATGTTTGCCTTCTTTTGTGCGGCACTCTGCCTCATAGGCGCTCTTCATATTTGCCCGCCAGGTCACGATGAACAGACCGGTCAAAAACACGGTAGCAACGCCATAAAGGAGAAACAGGAGCGTCATGTCTCCTGCTGTGTATTCGTAGATACCTTTTGCTTCATTCCACACCTCTTCCTGTGCATTTCCGCCCAGTGTAATGAAGTGTTCCAGATTTGTGATACCGCTTGTCACCATGAACCAGATATATGCTGCTTCCATGGCAAGGAACAGCAGTCCCTTAATCACCTGTTTATGAGCAATGTTCCCGAATCCCATAATGATCATGGAAAGCTTTGTGGCTGCATTTCCTTTGGTAATGGCCTTACTCACCTTGTAAGGTTCATCAAATTGTTTTGCTTTCTTTTTCCAGATTGCCATACTTTTCCCTCTTCTTTTTTCATCACTAAGGGCATTGCCTCAATATCTATGTGGCAATGCCCTCAGGTCATTTCAGTTTAAAAGTTTAATTATTCAACTGCGGAGGAGTTCATGCTTGTGTTGAAATTCTCTGTCATTTCAGCAGCATTGTCATGAGTAACTTCTCCGTTTACAAGGGATTTACCAAAGTTCTCTGCCGGTGTCCAGTAGTTATTCATAGCTGTTACGAATGGCTGAATAATAGATGTTGTATTGAATGTATCATTCTGTGCTGTTACAAGAGCGTCGCTGCTGATTGCTTCGTCTGCAAGGAGCTCTGTGTTGCAAGGAATCACACTTCTCATCTCATAGTGAGCTTTCTGTGCATCTGCGCTTCCAAGGTAGCTTGCAAGAGCTACAGCAACCTGTGGGTATTCGCAGTTCGGGTTTACACCGATTGCTTTGGATCCTGCAAAGGATTTCAGCTGTTTCTCTTCTCCGTTGATAGTAACGGTTGGAAGAGCTGCTACGCCAAAGTTGTCGCCAAGTGCTTCTTTTACTGCTGCTGCATCCCAGGATCCTGAGAAGACTGCATTGATAGAACCATCACGAAGACCGGAAAGGCCAGATCCATCAGCATCGTTTGTGAAATTTGGATTAGCAACAAGGTCTACCAAATAATCTGTAACCTGTGTTCCTTTATCGCCGGAGAAGTCAACACCAGCTGCTTCATCTGTTCCGTCCTCACCAAACAGTGTACATCCGTTTGCTACATAGAAGGAAGCAATGTACCAGGAATCTGTAAGTTTGAAGGAAACCTTTCCTTTTTCAAGCATTGTATCAAGGCTCTTCACATCATCATCGCTGAATACGGATTTGTCATAGTACATAAACCATGTATTTGTTGTGAAAGGAACACCATATACTGCACCGTCAATGGATACAGAATCAACGATCTCCTGTGAGTTTGTCTCTTTAATAGCTGCCTCTGTGTCACCACCAAGTCTAGAAATTGCGTTAGAAGAAACCAGATCCGGCAGATTGTCGTTTGCAAACATATAAACATCTGCAGCACCTTCAACGTCCTGTGTTACGGTGGCTTTTGCTTCGCCTTCCGGGCAAACGCCATACTCAAAGGTCAGATCCCAGTTCGGATGAGCTTCGTTGAACTGATCGCACATTGTCTGAAGCCACTGTCCGTTCTCCTCTGCCTGATCCTCTGAAGGTCCCCATACAGTAAGGGTGGCTGTGATCGCTTCCTCATCGGAATTTGCCTCTTCTGCAGCTACCATATTCAGGCTTCCTGTTGTCATCATTCCTACTGTCATAGCAGCAGTCAGCATAACTGATACAATTTTTTTCTTCATACTCAAATATCCTCCTTATTATCTTACATATCCATGTCTGGATTGCTTCCTTTGATGGTGTTATTATAACAAGAAGAAACTTTGTGTGAATATATGAAAAATCCAAGAATCATATAAATATTCGAGGTTTTTAGAATTGGATTTTATGCAATTAGCCATGTTTACACCAGTTATCTCCAATGTTAAAATACAAAATAGCACATTTATTGAATGGATTATCGAGAGGATTTTTCTTATGGAAATGGAAAGCGATATACTTGAAGTATGTGTGGATTCCACAGAATCTGCCCTGGCAGCCCAGGAGGGTGGTGCATCCAGGCTGGAGCTTTGTGGTAATCTTGTGATTGGCGGAACCTCACCCAGTCCCTGTCTTTTTCAGGAAGTACAGGCGGCTGTGGAGCTTCCTGTCCACATACTGATCCGTCCCAGATATGGGGACTTCTGTTATACAGAGCATGAATTTCATATCATGCTAAAAGAGATCGAGATGTTCCAAGACCTTGGCGCCCAGGGGGTTGTGATCGGTGTGCTATGTCCGGACGGTACTCTGGATCTGACACGCATGAAGCAGCTGATCCAGGCCGCCGGAGATATGTGTGTTACCCTGCACCGGGCCTTTGATCTTTGTGCAGATCCTTTTGCTGCTATGGAACAGGCAAAAGAGCTTGGCATACATACTATCCTGACCTCTGGCCAACAGAATAATTGCTGCCAGGGCAAAGAACTGCTTCGCCAGCTGGTGAGCCATGAAGAGGGCCGTATCAGCATTATGGCAGGCGGCGGGATCAATCCTCAGACTTTAAAAGAGCTTTTACCTTACATCGGTGCCCATGCCTGGCATATGTCCGGTAAGGCCCTTTTTCAAAGTCCTATGACTTACCGTAAAAAAGAGATTTCCATGGGTGCCGCATCCCTGGATGAATTTCAGATCCTGCGTACCAGTGCATCTCAGATTCGTCAGGCCAAAAAAATCCTGACTCATCATAAGGAGGCTTATCATGTTTCTTGAAAACAACCGTTCCAGAATCGAAAAACAATTTGAAACTTTTTGCCAGAAGCTTCCTGGCATTGCAGCTCACATAAGCAAAAGAATGGATGCACTGAATCCGGATGTGATTCTTGCGCTGAAATACCTTTATGTATGTATGCCCTATAGCGATGCAGGCAATTATTCTTTTGATACCTTTCTGGATTTTGCCTGGCAGGGGATTTATCTTTGGAAAAACTCTCCATATAGGTCCCAGCTTTCCGAAGAGCTGTATCTGAATTATGTTCTTTTTCACAGGGTCAACGAGGAAGAGATCAAGCCTTGCCGTACCCTTTTCTGGGAAAAGATCAATAAACGGATCCAGGGTCTTTCTATGAAAGAGGCTATCCTTGAGATCAACCATTGGTGCTGTCAGGAAGCCATGTACCAGTCCACTGACTGCCGCACCAGCTCTGCACTGGATGTTTACCGTCATGGTTTTGGCAGATGTGGGGAAGAGTCTGTATTTGCAGTAAATGTACTGCGAAGTGCAGGGATTCCTGCCAGACAAGTGTATGTGCCCAGATGGTCCCACTGCGATGACAACCACGCCTGGGTGGAGGTATGGTGTGACGGTGACTGGCATTATCTTGGTGCCTGTGAACCGGAGACAGACCTGGATCGGGGCTGGTTTACCAATGCAGCTTCAAGAGCCATGATGATCCGTTCCCGCTGGTTTGACAAAATTCCGCCAGAGAATGAGGATGTGATCGGTATGGATGATGTGAATCTGATGCTGAACCAGCTTCCCAGATATGCCCACACCAAACGGATCACCATCCATATAACAGATCTGGACGGATGTTCTGTCCCGGATGCGGAGGTTCGTGCTGAGATCCTTAATTATTCCCAGTTTACCCCTGTTGCCAGGCTTCGTACAGATGCCAATGGCTGTGTTTCTTTTGTTACAGGCTTTGGCAGTCTGCATATCTGTGCCGTTTATGGAGAGACCTATGGTGAATGCCTGATCAACACCAGAGAGGACGACCATTTTGAGTGCATGCTGGGAGAGGGCTTTCTTGAAGACGAATGGGAAGACTTTAATATGACCGCCCCGGATGACACGGTAGGAAACCTGGAACCATTTCCCGCAGATCTGGAAAAAGCAAATAATGACCGGGTTGCTGCCGAATCTGCCAAATGCAGACATAAAGCAGCCAAGTTCCAGCCTTTATGGCGCAACTGTCTTTTTGGCCACGAGCTGAAGGTAATGGAAGAACTGATGTCTGTCCTTTCCGAAAAAGACCAGAAGGATGTTTATCCTGAGATTCTGGACGAGCACTACCGAGAGGCCTCTGTATACGGCGAAATGTTCCCCAGAGATTTCTTTCTTCATTATATATGGAATCCCAGGATTGATGATGAGATCCTGACCAAATGGCGTAGAAGCATTTTGGGCTATTTTTCACAGGAGCAACAGGATCAGTTCCGCAGCAAACCTTTCCTGATCTGGCAGTGGATTGAAGATAACATTCAGGAAAATGACCAGCAGGAAAGAAGAACTGTTTATACAACCCCGGCTGCTGCCCTGCGCCTGAAAATTGCAGGAAGCCGATCCCGTGCCATTCTTTTTGTAGCAATTGCCCGTACTCTTGGAATTCCTGCAAGACTGAATCCTGAGGATGGTGCCATGGAGTACTGGGAAAACAAAGGTTTTGTTCAGATACATGAAAGCCGCAGGAAGGATGCCCGTCTTGTTATTACCGGTGAAGAGCAGTATAACTGGACCTATTCCAGGAACTGGGCCCTTGCAAAGGCTGACAAAAACGGCTATCTTTTTTTCCAGCTGGAGGATATTCCCTGGCAGAAGACAGGTATCACACTGGATGTGGAACCTGGCTATTATCGGGTGATCACTTCCAACCGGCTGCCTTCCGGTACTATTTTCGCCAGCCGCTATGATTTTCATGTAGCGAAAGGTGAAACTCACAGGATTAGCCTTCGTCACAGAAATATCCATCCGGATCAGATGATGAACCCTCATCCGATTCCAGATTTTAATTTAAGGGATCAGGCTGGCAATACGGATACCATTTCCCGGATCACCGATGGTACGCGAAGGATCCTGTTCTGGTTAGATCCTGGCAAAGAGCCAACCCAGCATATTTTAAATGAACTTATGGAAATGGAAGATGATTTTTCAGCTATCCAGAACCAGCTGATATTTATTCTTGAGAATGAAGAAGCTGCCAGGGAATCTGTATTTCGTCAATGTTTGCAGGTCTTCCCTAAGGCTGGTGTTTATTTTGCTTCTTTCGGAAAAGAAAAGGAAATGACTGCCAGAAAGATGTATACAGATTCTGACAGACTGCCTCTGATGGTGATCACAGACGGGGCACTCACCGGATGTTTTGCATCCGCAGGATATTCTGTAGGCATGGCAGATATGCTGTTGAAGATTTTCAGGTTGTAGTTTAAACAAACAAGCAGACCGCCCCATGAACGTATGGCATCGTTCAATGGGGCGGTCTGCTTCATAGATTTTACAGGAATTCGTCATTCATTCTCAATGATATTTTTCACACAAAGCGACTGTGCTATAAATGCTGCACCTGTCACACTATTATTTCTGGTTTCAACCTTAACTACATGCAAACTCGAATAAAGATTCGAATGGATCAAATTATTCAATTTTTCCTTAGCTAACTCTAGCAATTCTGGAAAATCCATAATCAAAGCACCACCTACAAGAATATAATTCGTATTATACATATATACAATATTCCTGATAAGAATAGCCAGATCCATTGCCGTTTTGTTAATAAATTTCAAAGCCCATTCCTCTTGTACTCTATACGCTTCAAAAATCTGATTTACATTGTCAATCTGTAATCCCATTTCCTGACATTCTTCAATTAAACTATTAGTTGTTAAAGTGGTCTGCACACAGCCTCTTTGTCCACAATCACATTTTCTGCCTCCCTGTTGAATAATAACATGACCAACTTCACCAAATGCATTATTACTGCCCCTTACTATCTCTCCCTGAAACATAACTGCTGCCCCAACGCCCATTCCAACAGATAAGTATGTAATATTTTCTTTTAAGTATTTCCTCTCTTGATGAACAACACTCATAATAGCAGCTTTCATATCATTTTCCATATAAACAGGTTTTCCAAGTGCTTTCTGCGCCATTTCCCCAAATTTTACATGATTCCACCCAAATTGAGGTGCAAAATAAATATCACCGTCTTCATAGTTAATATTACCAATACAGGAAATGCCTATTGCCAAGATATCTTCTGCTTCCAAAGGAACTTTTTCACATAATGTTTGATACATATGGCATATTAAAGAAATGATTTCTGCTGGCTCATAATGTTTTTTTTGTAAAGTAAAAATATCAGATGCGATTATTTTACCCAGAAAATCCACCATACAAATCCCCAGATTATCAGAATCAATTGAGACCCCTACCGTAATAACGCTCTCAGCTACTAATGATAGCTTTACTCCCTTTCTTCCGACTTTATCTGTATTAATTAAATCCTTTTTTTTCACTAACCCTTTTGTAATCAAATTCTCAACAATTCGAGAGATACTTGTAGGACTCATTTTTGTTGCTTTAACAATATCTGCCTGTGAAATGTCCTTTTCATTATTGTTTCTGATGATTTCAAGAATCATTTTTTCATTGTTACTTTTAAGATTTTGTTGATTTTGAATTTTCATACGTTTTCCTCATCCATCATTTCATGCCTATTGTTTCAATATCTTTATTATAACGAATATTTCACTCTTTAGCATTACAAAACGGGAAAACATGCCATATCATTTTTACATGCTTTCCCATTTTTTTTATTTATCCGTGTTACACCACTCCATACAAGTCATTGCTACTGTTTTACAACACTTCACAACATCCTCAACTTTACATCTTTCATTTGTGCTGTGCGCCAAAGCAGGATTTCCTGGTCCATAATTGACTACAGGGATTTCAGGTACCCTCATAAGCCATCCAGTATCTGTATGGAATCCTGATCCTATCAATCTGCTATCCTTCTGCGTTTTTTTCGCATTTTCTTCAAAAACTTTTACAAACGGATGGTCTTGTGGAACTTCCGAACAGTCGGCTTCACATACCCACTCAACCACAGGCGGGTTTTCTTTGAGCCATGGATCTGCCTCACTGGCTCTGGCAATAAAATCTTCAAATTCTTTCTTTACATTAGGACCAAGTCCAAATTTATCAGTCTCCTGCGGTAAAATCTGAATGTTAAAAGATAATTCACATGAAGCTGGATAACTGGACCTGTGATGTCCGCCTTTAATAATGGCCACTTTAACCTGGCAAGGAAGTTTTTCCAATGGATGGTTCTTATCCGGTCGTTTTGCCCATTCTTCATTGAGGTTATCAATCTGATCCATAATATATCTTGCTTTTTTAATAGCATCGACGGGGCCTCCCTGCGTCCAGTGTGGCTGCCACTCCTCCAAATGTCCAGTTCTTCCTACGATTTTTATATCTCCCCATGTAATGTTTCGACAAAGAAGACTCACATCCAAATCTGTTGGTTCGCCCATGATCCCTGCATCGATTTTGACTCCTTTCTTCTTTAACCAGTCTGCAACTGCCAGAACTCCCGTTCCGCCTGATTCTTCACACACAACGCTGGAAAACCAAATATCTCCTTTAGGACGATTCCCGGTTTTTATAATCGCTTCAATGGCAATCAGCTGACTAATAAGACCGCCCAGTTCATCCACACAGCCACGACCATATAATACACCGTCATCAATCTCTGCCGCAAATGGATGATGCTTCCATAATTCAATATCATCAGCTGCAACAACATCACAATGACCAATCAGTAAAATTGATTTTGCATTTTCCGGATCGGTGCCAGGCAGCTTAGCAACAATATTAGGCCTGTCCTTAAAATTGATTTTATCAGTATAACCAGTGATAAAACCAGGCATATCTCTGTATTCTTCAAGTTCATTCAAATCCACATCAAAGGTATATAATTCAAGACCAAGTGTTTTTATTTTTTCTATAAGTATCTTCTCACACTCAGCTTCATTATATCCATGTTCCATTGCATAAAGCGGATTAACCGGCTTTGCCTGTATACATTTTTGTAAAAGTGAAATCAATTCATCTTTATTGTTTTCGATATATGCATTTACTTCTTGTATGTTCATATTTTTATACCTTTCCTTTCTGCGAAATACATCAATGTACCTTGAAACATCTACTCTGATTTCTGTTTTCAGTCCCAGTATTTTGCTTAATCATCTTCACGCACGGTGCTGACTGCCACTGCAATAATGATTACAATACCTCTTACAATCGTCTGCTGATATACACTTAAGCCATACATGACAAGTGCATTATCCAGCATTCCCATCATTAATGCCCCAACAATTGCACCATATACAGAAACCTTTCCACCCATCATAGATGTTCCGCCAAGCACTGATGCTGCAATTACAGATGTACCAGAATCTTCACCCAGTGTGTAGCGACCGCCGCCAAATCTTCCAGCCCAGAGAATTCCAGCCAATGCACATAAAACACTCATCAATATCATTACATTCATCTGCACTTTTGCAATATTAATCCCAGAATATTTTGCAGATGTAGTGTTTCCACCAACTGCTAAAACCTTTCTGCCAAATGGCATTTTGTACATAAGCAATACACCAATAATAAAAACACCTAACATCCAGATTAAGACAGAAGGAACAACTCCAATATTTCCTCCACCAAAAATATTAATAAAAGTTTTATTAGTTATAGGTACTGATTGTAAATTTGTAATTGTTCTGGCCATTCCGGTAAACACGGTTTGAGTTCCAAGCGTTGCTATGAATGGCGGCATTTTAAGATATGCAATTAAAAATCCATTTAATACACCTGCTAACACACCAAATAGCAATCCTGCTATAACACCAGCAATCAATCCATATTGCTGAAGAAATAAACCACATACCAAAGATGTACATGCTACCAATGGTCCTGTAGACAAATCTATCAATGCAGCACCTAATACAAATGTCATACCAACTGCCATAATTGCCACCAGACAGGTTTGTCTTAAAATGTTCATTATGTTACTTATAGATGCAAATCCAGCACCTACATTTCGTAATGTAATTGAAAAGATAACAAATAAAGCTATAAAGGCAATGTAAATGATTGATTTTTGAATGTCAAACTTTTTTTTCATGCTAATGCACCTCTTCCCTATTGTATTTCCGTTGCCAATTTATCCTGTGTAATAGAAACATAATCTTCATTCATCAATTCTTTCGTTACTTTTCTATTCTTTAACACATAGATTCGATTGCAATTTTGATTTACCTCTTCAATCTCTGATGATGCTAAAAGCACTGCACCGCCATCCACTTTAAACTGATCAATAATTTTCATAATTTCTGCTTTTGCGCCAACATCAACACCATATGTAGGATCATCCATGATCAGAATTTTAGGATCAGTCGCCAACGCTTTTGAAATTACCACTTTTTGTTGATTACCTCCAGATAAGCTCTTCACAAGATCATCTCTGCCATTCGATTTAATATTCACTCTCTTTATGTAGTCATCTACAAGTTCATTTCCTGCTTTATCATTGACAAATATTTTCTTTGCAAGCTTTTTCAGAATAGGGATTTCAATGTTGAATTTGATAGAATGTTCTACGCTCAACCCTTGAAATCTTCTACTTTCCGGTATAAGATAAATACCATTCTCAACTGCATCTACCGGATTTTTTATTGTAACTTTTTTTCCTTGTACATATATCTCTCCAGATTTTAACTTATCCAGTCCGAATATAGCTCTAAACAATTCTGTTCTGCCACATCCCTTCAAACCGGCAAATCCTACTGCTTCTTTTGGATATATTTTTATTGACAAAGGTGTTTTAATAAAGTTTGTAGTGATATCTTTCAATTCAAGAACTGGTTGTGCTTTCTCTACATTGGTAATCGTTCTGTCAAATGTTAAATCGGTTTGTTCTTGCCCCAGCATCGCCTCGATCATTTTCTTCATTGACACATTACTTGTTTTGTCGTGAAGTGTCATAATCCCATCTCGTATAACTGCTATACTGTCACAATTATCTATAATTTCCTGAAGATGATGTGTTATCAAGATAATTGATATCCCATTTTCCTTCAGCTTCTTTACCATTTTATATAATTTTGCTGCTTGTTTGTCATCCAATGATGCTGTCGGTTCATCCATAAGCAAAATTTGTTTGTTTTTTAATACCGCTTTACATATTTCAACCATCTGCTTATCCGCTGACCCTAAATTTTTAATCTTCTGATGTATATCAATACTGATATCGTATTTTTTCATAAAAGAAAGGACCCTATCTTGTTCCTCTTTTTCTTTTATAATATTATGGCTTTTTATCTCATTATTAAGATATATATTTTCTAAAACCGTCATTTCAGGAATCAAACTTAATTCCTGAAATATCATTCCTACCAAATCATAAGTTTCTCTATGCGATTCTTCCTTAACATTCTTTTGAAAGATTTCCACGTTTCCAGAATCTGCATGATACAAACCCTGAATAATTTTTAACAGAGTACTTTTTCCCGCACCGTTTTTTCCAACAAGCCCACAAACTTCTCCCTTATCCAGCGCAAAATTTACATTTTTTAAAACTGGCACCCCATTAAATCCTATGCAAATATCTGACATATTTAGTGCTTTTTGACTCATATTATCACCTCTAAATTGTCTCCCAGTCCACGACCCAGCAAGCTCTCATAATTGTTAGAAGAGTATATAAATACTCTTCTAACAACACCTATCTGTTATTTTGCATCTGCTAAAGCTTCTGCAAGTGTATCTGGCACATCTGTTCCAAATGACCACTGCCACATTTCATTCATATTATCTACTGTAACCTGTTTTCCAGGTCCGGATAATTCTGCCGGTACTTCCTGTCCAAGATAGTCTTTTGCAAGTCCTACTACTGCAGCTGCTGCATAATAATAAGCTGAATCACATACAATTCCTGCTATATTCCCACCATTAATCATATCAATACAGCATACTGTATCCAGATCAATCGTCACAATTTTAAAATCATCTTTTCCAAGACTTTTAACGATATCTAAAACTTCCAGTGCCGGAGTAGAAAATGTTACAAACATACCATCCGCATCCGGATATTTAGCTAAAAGACCACTTGCTACTGAACCAGCATCACTGGCAGATTCAATCCCGCCTTCTTCCAATAACTCTATATCTGGATATTTTTCTTTAATAGTGTCAACAAAAGCTCCATCTCTTGTATTAGAAACTGCATTAACGCTTGAAATTGTTATTGCCAGAATCTTTCCTTTTCCACCAATTGCTTCTGCAAGATAATCAGCCGCCAAAGCACCTTCTTCTGCAAATTCATCGGTAACCATTGTTACGTACTGCTCGCCTGCTTCATATCCATCTGGTTTAGATCCTGTAAATGCTAATTTAATTCCTGCATCAACCACTGCGTCAAATCGTGATGCCGCCGTATCAGCATCCTGAGGCTGGCAGACAATTCCATCAACACCCATAGAAATAAAGTTTTCCATATTAGACTGCTGTGTTGCTGGATCCAATTCACAGGAAGCTTCTCCGGCTACTTTTATTCCAAGTGCTTTACATGCATCCTCAAATCCACGCATTTGTCCATAACCAAATTCGGATTCTGTTGGAGTTTCAATAGCAAAGCTTAAATCCATTTCTTTGATTTTATCAATTTCTTCGTTTGAAAGCCCCCACTGTTCTCCTGCCCATTCAAAATAATATCCGTCGCTATTCTCTTTTTCCTCAGCCATAACATTAATAGATCCAATTGTGGTTACTGCACAAAGTGCTGCCATTCCCATTGCAAATAATCTTTTTTTGTTATTCATTGTAATTCCCTCCAAATGTTCTAATTTAAATTTTAGTGCATGTTACGCGTTACTAAGATTATATCCTCCCTTCCCTCGTGTATTTATTTGATATATAATGCATTATCTTTATTTAGCATATATGGGCGATAGTACCCACATATTGTTGACATAGGTAGAATTTCCTCTTTCAGCGGAATATTAAGCACTTCCTGCATATACATTCTCCGTTTCATAAAGCGGTCCCATAGTTCTGGATACTGTTTTCTTATATCATCTCGTAGGTTTTCATCCGCCACAGCAATCCCATCTTCTGCATTTGTTCCCCCAAATCCTGATACACTAATAATAATATCCATTTGAAGCATCATTCCACTCTGAATATATGCCTCGGAATTCGGATAAAATGGAGAAGACAACCATTCTTCATCAGCTGTATAATGTCCCGGATTTAATGTCCATTTATATTTATTTTGAGGCAAAACTTTATCAATCAAAGTATAAAAATCAGCTCCTTTCACACCAATGCCAATATTGGAATACCATGTTGCAAGAGCTTTATAATATGGAAAAGCAACTCGTTCCAAATAGTCCTTCTCATCAACTTTCAACTGACTTTTTTCAGATACTGCGTATCCACATCTGTGTGATAATCCACCTTTTAACCCCATTGTAAAAGTTATTCTGTCGCCCAACTGAACTTTTTTATTTCTTGGTTCAACTGTTGCGTTGGTAAATCGTTCTCCAGTTGCACATATCGTTTGCACCGACAAAGGCTGCCCATGTGCTGCAAGCAACTCTGCCAATTCCATTTCCGTTTTCCCAACTTCAATAGCATTCATTACCTCATAAACACAATGTGATGCCGTTGCCGCTGCATATTCATAATGAGCTATTTCATTTGCGTTCATTCTAGTTCTGCACCCATAAACCGGATCAATAAATAACCCAGTAGCATTTTCTATTGTTGCATTTGTGCTGACTTTTTTTATTCCATCAACTACAAAATACGGAACGTCAAACAAGTGTTTATTATCTTCCAATTTCCCAGTAAATAACTTCCAACCCACTATTCCAATTTTTCTGCACTCATCAATTTTTACTTTTTTAAGCAATTCCAGCCATGTACTTTCTGTCTCCATTGGCTGATTAGGCAGCGAAAAATGTGGAGTATGAATTGCCTCAACCTCAATTCTTGAATATAAGGCCATTTTCAAACTTTCATTACCAAGCATTAAATATGCTTTACCACTATCATGGATAACTAATAAGCTTTCTTCAAAGCGGGGTTCAAATCCAGTCAAATAACCATAATTTGCACCATGTTCCCGATCTGCATAAATTACAATAGAATCAAAATTATGTTGTTTCATCAACATAAGAATTCTATTCTTTCGTTCTCCCATAGTATCATCTGTAAGATATACTGGTTCTGTTGCAATCGTATTCGGTGGTCGTAACACTTTCTCATATCCAACTTTAATTTCCTTCATAAAAATTCTCCATTTCACTAAATTACAAGTTTTGCTGCGCCGTATATTCCCGAATCATTTCCTAACGATGCTCTCAAAATTGGAGTCTTTTTCTGGGACAACGTAATAAATGAATCATAGTATTCTTTTATGATCTTAATAAGGTAATCCCCAGCATTTGATACACCACCACCAACAATCAAAACTTCCGGATCAATAATATAGGTTACAGCCGCCAGTGCCTTTGCAAGGTACTTCATACAATGCCGGACACATTGATCCGCTATTATATCTCCTTCTTTTCCAGCATCTAAAATATCTTTGCAAGTAATCTGCTCCTTGTCGCGCAACGCAGAATCCTGTTGACTTCTGGCAAGAACTTCCTTTGTATATCTTACAATTCCTGTTGCGGATGCGATCTGATCTACACATCCTTTTCCACCACAGGTACATGTACGAGTCTCTTCTGAATTCAATTGAATATGTCCAATCTCTCCACTCAGACCTGACGCACCATAAACAATGTCTCCGTCAACAATCACCGCTCCTCCAACACCCGTTCCTAACGTTACCAAACCAAGACTTGTATAACCTTCTCCACTGCCTTTCCACTGTTCGCCTAATGCAGCCACATTTGCATCATTTGCAGCCCTTATTCGCACACCTGGGAAATATGCCTGCATTATTTGAACTGGATTAAAATTATGTAAATCTAGGTTCACACAAACTTCAACAAAACCATCTGCCAAAACAGGCCCAGGAAGTCCCATCCCAATTCCGCATAAATCATCTATGCTCACATTTTTTTTTATTTCGTTATAAATATCATCCCACATTTTTTTTCCTTCATCGGAAAAATCTGTAGAAATTGACCATTTTTTTTCCAGCCTTCCATCATTCAAAAAAATACCAAACTTAATATTTGTCCCACCTATATCAATTCCAACATATCTTTGCAAAAACCCGCCCCCTTTGTTTCTCCTGTGATGTTATTTATTAGTTTAAAAAAATTTCTCCTGTGATGTTATTTATTATAATTTCATTTTCTGCTTTTGTCAATATTGGTGTTTTTTACTATTATCCGCGTAATAATTTGTGCATTTTTAACATATTTGCATATTCATTTAATAACAGAACTATCAATCCACTTTCCAAAGCCCAATATAACAAAGTTCATCACAACATCTGTCCGAACTGATAGCAGAGAAACACACATGCTATTTCTGCAAAAAAATCAAGATTCCTCTCCGATATTCTGCTGTGAGACATATGTCATATAGCGCATGTACTTCTACTGCGATTGTAACAATCAGTGCTGGCAATTCCAAACTCGTTCTGTTAAAATAATCATACAGAAGGAGGAAAAGTCTACATCCTTACAAATGACAAAAAACAAAAGAACGAGTGAATACATTTTCAGAACACCAATGAGGACTATACTGAACGAATAAAAGAGGTTGATCTCCGCAGATTCCATGCATATGATGCAGTTTATTCCAACCAGACCGGTAAGAAAGTTATTACATATGTCATTTATTCCGGTAGGATTACTGACGTAAAATCCGAATTAGACTGCGGATTATACACTTATCGGATACAGCCAATTTATCTAAAAGATAAAAATGCAGATGACATATTCCAAAAACTAATACAAAAACAGAGCAATAACGAAAAATTCACCGAAAATGATTACGTTGCTCTTTCTCTTTCTCCATTGATGTCTGGGAATATGAGCCGTAAAGAAATGTTCAAAACAGCAATAAATCTAACAAAACCGAGTAATGAACTTATAGCAGAAAAAACAAGAGCTATACTATATGCTCTGGCAGATAAGTTTTTGGATAAGTCAGATTTAGATGAGATCAGGGAGGTAATGCGAATGACCAGACTGGGACAGATGCTAATGGACGATGGCATGGAAATTAAAGAACTGGAAAACATCAAAAAGTTAATGAAAAACACGAACTGGACTATCGAACAAACAATGGATATGCTTGAAATTCCGGAAGAAAAAAGAGATAAGTACCGTAAAACAATAGTGCAGAACAATTAACAACATTTGACCGCCCCATTGACATTTTATACAGTTCAATGGGGCGGTCTGATGTTTACATATGTGTTTTCGTATCTTTATCCTTTTAGGCGCTCACTCTTTATGCGTCCGATCTGGAATAGGAATTCCGCATCTGGCTGCTCAGCTCAAACAATACTTTATCCAAGGTATCTGCTGTCTCCCGCTTTAACATATCTGCGATCTGCTGATTTCCCTCTTTCTTAAGTTCCATCTGTCTCTTCGTATCTGTTTCTTTTGCAAGCAGACGGTCATATTTGCAGATCAATTCATGACCTTTGGCCATTACCTTTTCCTGATAACGCTCAATATGGAATACTGATTTTTTGTAGGAAGCATCTGCCATAGCTGCGATCAGACGGCTGGACCAGTAGAAATTATCTGTAGAAACCTGACCTGTGGTATTGGAAAGGTATTCCGGTGTTTCCTCAATATCTGCGTAAAATGGCACAAGTACATTAAATGCATTGGAAGCAAAAGCCACCCATTCCAATGTATTATGGGATTTCTCCATGCCTGGGCGCATCTGGATCACAGACAGAAAATCGTTCCGATTAATGCCAATAGAACGGTACGCTCCCTTCATAGAAGGATCTCCATAAGCACCGTATGGGTCATATGGTGTTCCCTGAAAATGAGAGGAAAGTACATATTTCACATCCTCTACTGTCACCTTTTTCTCAGGAACCAGACACCAGGGAATGTCATCCGATGCAGGTGTATAGTCCGCATCTGCTCCATCCCATTTATATGTATGGGGATTCAGATAACGCTCCATGATCCAGGCTCTTGGTGTATTGTATACATGGTCAGCGTCATCATGGCTGCCAAAAGCATCTCTTGGGTTCAGCACTCCGTCCCAGGACAGATCAAGATGGTTCTCATTTATAAATTCCCTCATATCAGAAGAACACATATATTCCTTCTCAGTGGAAAGAGCGTCCTCAAGATCAAACTGATCCAGGCCCAGCTGATTCGGCATAACTACATACACATCATCCGGCACGCGGCGCGCGATCCAGTGATGACCACCAATGGTCTCCAGCCACCAGATCTCGTCCTGATCCTGGAATGCGATTCCGTTCATCTCATAGGTGCCATACTTCTCCAAAAGGCTTCCCAGACGTTTCACCCCTTCTCTGGCGCTGCGAATATAGGGAAGTACAATATAAACCAGGTCTTCTTCTCCCAGCCCTCCCGGGATTTCAGGTGTATCCTCACCTGCCGGCTGATAGGTCACCAACGGGTCAGCGCCAAGAACGCGAGGATTGGAGGTGATCGTTTCTGTAGCTGTCATACCTACGCCAGCTTCATTCACGCCGCTTGCAGCCCAGATCCCCACTCCTTTTACTGCGTTTGGCATAGCTGTGTATCTCATGGGATCAGATGGCAGCTCTACTTCCACATGAGAAAGCTCTGATCTGTATTTCACAGGCTGATCCTCTGGATGGATCACCACAAATTTCTTTGGTGTAAAATGTCCGGAGCCTGAATCGTCATTCCTGGCGATCATAGTGGATCCGTCATAAGATGCTTTTTTCCCAACTAATATAGTTGTACAACCCATTATAATTTCTCCTTTTTCTTAAAATTGAAAGTGTATCCACATTTTTGCACAAAGATAAAGAGAATATCCACATTCTTCTGCAAATTTCTGAATATCTGCCTGCATGAGGCATTCTCCTTATCCTGCCAGGTGCAGTACCTGGATCAGTAAAATCCAGCCAAGTCCATAATAAGTAACAACAGCCACAAGGTCGTTCACCGTAGTGATAAGCGGTCCTGAAGCAACTGCAGGGTCAATATTGATCTTCTTAAAGAACAGCGGAATGCATGTACCTACTGCACTGGAGATCAACATTGCCAACAGCAATGCCACGCCGATACATCCGGAAACCGCATAGGAAAACAGCAGGGTTTTCCCTTTAAAGAGGTAAATATAAAGCCCGATCACAGCAAAGGACAATATACCAAGAAGACCGCCGTTACATAAACCGATCTTCATCTCTTTAAATACCAGTTCCACCTTCTGCTTGCCAGTCAGGGACTCATCCATCAGTACGCGGATGGTAACAGCCAGTGACTGGGTACCAACATTACCGGCCATGTCCAGGATCAGTGACTGAAAGGCCATAATAATAGGCAGCTGGGTAACTACATGCTCAAATACTCCAACCACAGAAGATACTACCATGCCCAGGCCCAGAAGAACGATCAGCCAGGGCATACGTTTCTTCATACTTTCCTTAAGCGGCTCCTTCAGGTCCTCCTCTGCAGTCAAGCCGGCGAACATGGCGTAATCTTCACCCATCTCATCATCTACCAGATCAATGATATTGGCAGATGTGATCACACCCAGAAGCCGGTTGTCATTATCCAGTACAGGAACGGAATCCTCGGAATAATCCTTCAGTTTTTCGATACAATCATCAATATCCTCTTCAGCATACACATATGGATAAGAAGTGACCACCAGATCCTCAAGTGCCCGATCCTGCCTGGCAATGATCAGATCCTTCAGGTCAATGGCTCCGTAAAACTTCTGCTGCTCTGTTACCACAAACAATGTAGAAATATTGTCATTCTTGGCCGCCTGCTCTACCAGGCTGCTCATTGCCTGTTTCACAGTCAGATTCTCACGGATAATGATACAGTTGGTGGTCATCTTGCTTCCAATCTCATCATCATCAAAAGAAGCGATCACTTCAATATCATGACGTACTTCATCATCCATCAAATCCAGAAGAAGACGTTTTTTCGCCTTATCGATCTTGTGCAGCACTTCCACAAGGGCATCTGTCTCCATCCTTGAAAGGATCGCAGCCCCTTTCTTCACGTCTATTTCTTTCAGGTATTCTGCTGCATTATCTGAATCTGTATACTCAAAAATATCTGACAGCATATCCATATCCAGGATACGATACAGCTTGCATCTTTCCTGTACGGTCAACTCCGGCATAACATCTGCCAGGTCATTCGCATGATAATCTTCCAGCCTGCTGCACATAACAGCAGGGGATGTATTGCTTCTGATAATTTTCAGGATCTCTCCGGTATAATCCTGCGTTCTTTTTTCCATCCTCTTTCCTCCATTTCCGGCAAAGGGGTAGGGCATCCCCTTCCTTAGCCATTTTCTGCTGTAAATGGACACCAAAATAAAGCAGATCTGTCTTCCGCTTCTAAAATGTGATGTTTAAGAATACCACTGGCATTCTTGCTGCGAAATGTGTGTCATCTCACATCGGATATAATTTATCTTCAGGGATTCATAGGATAAGAAAAAAAGAATTGATAGAATTAAAACAGAACAGAAGAACAGTGCTGCTTCAAGGGTATCAAATTTTCCCATCCTATGCTACTACTTCGCCCATGAGAATCACAACTGTCCACTCTGTTCACCTGCCTTTTTTCTGAAATAAGAATGTCTGACATTATATGTAAAAAATCCACATCATTAATATCATTCCATTACACAAGACATTCTATACGCTTTTTTCAAAAAAATCAATGGCAAAAATCTGTTTTTATATAGATTTTCTTGTTTTATTACATTATACTTTTACTATTGAAACTAATTACACAATAGATACAATTTTTCGGAGGTTTTTATGATAAATAGTACAGATTTTGAGCCTGTGATCCGCAAATGTACCCCAGAAGATCTGGATAAGATCATGAAGCTGCAGAAGCATATCTGCCAGACTATGGAAGATACCCGTCTTTTTGTTTCCACCAGCCGGGAAGAAAACAGGGATTATCTTATCTATCCCAATACCATCCTGGGAGTATTTGACGGAGAAAAGCTGATCGCCTATGGTTCCCTTGTTTTTCCAAATGATTCACCGGAGAATATTGGCTGGGATCTTGACTGGTCAAGAGAAAAAATATTTCACTGTCTTACACTGGACACCATCGTGGTAGATCCTGATTACAGGGGCCACGGTCTGCAACGGACCCTGATCCGCAGCTGCGTTGCCTATGCACTGGAATTAATGCCGGATGCCTCTGTTCTGACTACTGTATCTCCGTTTAATAAATACAGCCTTCACAATGTACAGGCAGAGGGCTTCCAGATCCTGAAGCGTAAGGAAAAATATGGCGGTTATGACCGCTACATTCTTGGATATACCAAGGCTCCGGACAAAGAATTCCCTGCCTTTGAGCCAGGTCCGGATGCAGTGATCCTGCCCATGGAAAATATTTTACAGAATCCGGAGCTTCCCACAGGCTGTGAGTCTGTAGCGCTGACCATGGTTCTGAATTACTATGGACAGAAGCTTTCCAAAACCACCATTGCAGATGAGTATCTGATCCGCGATCCGGAGAATTTTGTAACTGCCTATAAAGGAGATCCTTACCAGATTTCCGGTGATGGTATTTATGCACCAGGACTTACCCAAACAGCTGCCAGATATCTGCAGGCAAATCACTGTCCTCAAACAGCAACAGACCTGACCGGCACTGAATTTACAAAGCTTTATCAGTACCTGGACAAGTCTGCACCTGTGATCGTATATAATTCTGTTTACCTGAAAACACCGATAAATGTAGCTTCCTATACCCTCTCCGGAAAAACCTGGCATTTTTACCATAATGAACACTGCGTGGTTCTTTGCGGATATGATCCTGAAGGGCACATGGTCCTGATCAACGATTCCCTGTCCGGCCTTGTGTGGCGCAGTGAAGAAGCGTTTGCCAGGATCTACGACCAGCTTGGCAAAATGGCCGTGCTGATCCGTTAGGGAAAGTCAGCTGGGGGATTGACTCCCAGCTGATAGAACCATTTCCTTGGTGTTTTCTACCTCATAGGAAGCAAAGCCTTTTTCCTCAGATTCGATCTCACCGGTCTGATTGTCATATGGATCAATGGGCATAAACTCTTTTTTAACAGCAAAATCCTGCTGAAAAGCATTATTTGCCACCATCCGGTAGGTCTCCAGATTTCCGAAATAGAATCTGCGCCGCTGTTCATCCCCAGAGGCGTAAGCGGAACCTCCAAAGGATGGGTCTGCATAAAGCCATCCATAAGGCTCTACGTAGAACATTGCCCAGTCATGTGGCCCTACATATGCCGGATTTGCATAAAGGCCGGACTGCCACTTGGCAGGTATGCCGCAGATCCTGCAAAGCGTGATAAATAAAAGTGCCTGTACGCCGCAGTCACCCCTAAGGTTTCTTGCACAATACTGGGGAATATCCGTGATCAGTGAATACTCTTTCATGTAAGAATATTGTACCTTTGTGGTAATGTAATCATAGATCCTTCTGGCAATTTCCAGAGGATCTTTTTCTTCCCCTGCGATCTCCCGGGCAAGGGAAGTAAGATAAGGGCTGAACCGGATATGAGGATATTGTTCCTTCAGATATTCCTCCATTCCTTCTGGCACACTGCTTTTCTTTGCCTCATCAGACCACAGATCCACATATTTTGCAGTTACTGTATACTTATACTCCACAAAGAATGTACGGTTTTCCTGAAGCTGATCCTGGAAACAGATAGATCTGTACAGGGAATCCGGCTTATCAATGCTTACATTTCCCTGTGTATGATCCAGAATCTGAACATCTGAAATCTGATATGCTTCTGCCGGAATCGGAAGATGCACCTTTACCTTCATTCCAGGCTTAAACTGTTCATCCTTTAAACGGATCGTAGCACGGATGCGGAAGCTTTCCTTTGCCTCCCCCTGTTCACGGATCTGCTGAACCTTCTGAAGCAGCAGCTTTTTATCCTCCGAGATCTTTTCATAAATCCCTGCACGTTCCCGGATATCATCATCTTTGTCCATAATATTCCGCATAAGATTGTGGATATAATGCTTTTCTCCATTGATATAGATCCATTCTGCCAGGTTTTTCGATTCCATTTTCCTGATATCCTCTTCAGAAAAATCCGGAAGCTTTTCCTTAAAAAGGCGGATCACATCTGCCTTTGTATACGGAAATTGCTTTGGCAGTTCTTCCAGAATAAATTTTTCATAGCGAAGCCTTGTTTTTAATTCTTCCCCAATTGGCTGCTCCAGCCAGCGATCTGCTGCTTCCTTTGCTTTTTCCAGATCTCCGAAATCCTTATATTTCAAAACATCCTCCGGCAGCTCCAGTGCCAAGGATTTCAATTCTTCTCCTGAAAACCTTCTCATATAAATACACTCCCACATCCTGTTATTTTCTGTGCCAGGTCTTCCCTGTAATCTTCATCCTCTTCCCGCAGACTGTTGATGGTTACATAAGGTGTTTTCACATAGCCTGTGGAATGGATGTACTTTCCATTGCCAAGGTAAAGGGCCACATGTCCCGGAAAAAAGATCAGATCTCCTGTTTTCAGATCCTCCTTTTTCACCGGAGACACCGGAAATTCTTCACGAATTGACGCATCCCTGTAGATCAGAAGCCCACTGTTCAGGTAACTCATAAAAGTAAGTCCGGAACAGTCGATTCCCTGAGAAGATTTCCCGCCCCAGCGATACTGGGTGCCCATGTATTCCAGTGCGCTTTCCTTTATCCTCTCACGGAAGGTCTCTTCTTCTACTGCAAGTCTTTGTCTCATTGCGTGAAAATAGCCTTTTCCTTCTGTATTTTTCTCTGACAGATAGCCATCATCCTCTTTTCTTTCCCGAAGATTCACGGTATGGATGAAACCTTCCCGTCCTGCCCCACTTCGTACCTTACTCCAGCCTGGAACAACTTCTTTTTCCAGAAGCTCTACGATACAGCTTTTCAATAAAAGCTCCAGAGGCAGTCCCTGCACCTTTGGTGCATCCAGAAGATCTGCTTCTGAGATCCCCAGCCTGAAAAACCGATCTTTATCCTGCCGTTTTTCCAGTTCGTCTTCTGTGATGGGTTTTATTTCTTCTTCTTTTACATAACCGGAATATCCATAATGGGTTTCTATCTTCAGATACTGCTTTCCAGGAAGCTTTTCTAATACCTTCACAGCCCATCCGGAGAAAATCTCATCTTCGATTCCGCTTAAGTTTTCTCCATTTTCATTTTCAGCCTCTGCCCTAAGATAAGCATGCTCTGCAGTCACAATTGCAAGATACTCTTTCATGTTTCAGATCCTTTCTATTTCAGATCTTTTCTGTTTTAGATATTTTCTGTTTTAGATATTTTCTGTTTTAGATATTTTTTTAGATTTTTTCTGTTTCAGATCCTTTCAAACTTTACCGGAACTTTGGTGATCCCGATCCCATAATCTTCACTTAATAAGATCTTTGGTCCCTGATATACCGGTCCTCCTTCATAAGGATCCACTTTACATAATGACGGGCCATCCAGGTCTGCCATAGTTACACAGGAACGTGCAGCAGCCAGATGTACTCCTGCGCTGACGGAAACCTTGCTTTCCAGCATGCATCCGATCATACATTTAATGCCGAATCGGTCGGCTGCGTCACAGATCTTCACTGCCTCATGGATACCGCCTGTTTTCATCAGCTTGATGTTTACCAGGTCTGCCCCATGCTCTTCCATCACACGCACACCGTCCTCATAGGAAAATACGCTTTCATCTGCAAGAATCGGGGTCTGTACATGAGCGGTTACATACTGCATCCCTTTAAAATCATGATAGGATACCGGCTGCTCCACCAATTCGATCCCCAGACCTGCGTCCTCCATAGCTGTAATGGTAGAAACTGCTTCTTCCCTGGTCCAGCCCTGGTTGGCATCCACGCGGATCACCACGTCTTTCCCCACTGCCTTGCGGATCTCACGGATACGCTCCACATCCTTCTCACCGCCTTTTCCTACTTTGACCTTCAGGATACGGAAGCCTTCCCCAACTGCTTTTACGCTGTCCCTTACCATTTCATCTGTATCATTTACGCTGATGGTAATATCTGTTTCCAGTTCTGTTTTTACCGCAGAAGGGTCTTTTTCCCCAAGAAGCCTGAAAAGCGGCTTTTTCTGGAGCTTTGCATAAAGATCATAAAGTGCAATGTCCACAGCTGCCTTTGCAGTAGTATTTTTTGCAAGACACTTTTCCATTTTTGCCATAATAGACGGAAGGTCGTCCAGACCCATCCCTGTAATGGAAGGGGCAATATAATAACGGATAGCTGCCTCTATGGACTCTTTCGTGTCTCCGGTGATCACGGCTGTAGGCGGTGCTTCCCCGTAGCCTTCTGTCCCATCCTCTGCTGTTACCTTTACGATCAGATCATTCACACTGTTTACTGTACGGAGGGCTGTCTTAAATGGGGTAACAAGTGGAATTTCAATGTACCCGATTGCGATTTCTTTCAGTTTCATAATCTTATTTACTCCTTAAAAAAGGCTGCCGCCTCTGGTTTTCCCGAAATCATGCCGGATTCCCTAAGACGACAGCCCTTATTTTCTGTCAGCAGTATACCAGCCGCCTTTGGCTTTTTACCTGCATCATTTTATTAAAGTGCTTTGAGGTAAGTAAATACAAAGTTACCACAACTGTATACAAGGCCTTCATAATTTGTGTCATCAAACAGATAAGAACTCATAGAATGAAGGATTACGCTTACAGGCAGATCTCTTGCCAGGATCTCATCACATTCCTTGTAGCCTTCCCACTGCTCTTCCTCTGTGGCAGCACTGGTAGCCTTTAAGAAAGCTGCGTCATACTCATCTCCCTGATAGAAGGAGTTAGAATTTGCAGTTGCATACATGGAGTCATACATATTTGACAGATCCTTGTAATCCATAAACCATCCATAATAAGCCAGGTCGTAGTCACCAGCGTTTCTTGCTGCGGAAAAGTTCTCAACCTTCTCTACTGTAATGGAATCAATACCCAGAACCTCTTTCCAGTCATTAACGATTGCTTCTGCGATCTCTTTACGGCTGTCGTTGTTTACAATGTAGGTAAGAGCCGGGAAGCCTTTCCCATCCTCATATCCTGCCTCTGCAAGAAGCTGTTTTGCTGTCTCACAGTTCTCATCATATGCTTCCACATCTTCCCATGGATCACAGTAATCTACGAAATCTGTGCCGTCAGCGTTCTCATAACCTCTGCAGGCAAGTGTTACACCAACCTCATCATTCAGACCACGGATATTCATGATCCTCTCTCTGTCGATGGTCAGAGACAAAGCTTTACGAACATTTACATCCTTCAGAACTTCATTTCCTTTGTCGCCCAGGTTAAACATTACACAGTAGTTGTTATTTCCTTCTGTGTAAACCAGTCCGTTGCCTTCCATACGAGGCTTCTCCTCATCCGGACACATATCGGAATATACATAATCACCACTCTCAAAGGAAGCAAGTGCAGAGCTTTCCTCTGTGATCAGTTCCCAGTTGATGGTGCCAACCTGGATCTGGTCTGCATCATAATAGTCATCACGAAGCTTCATAACAACTTCTGACTCATGTGCCCAGCTTTCCATTTCATAAGGTCCGTTATAAACTGCTTTATCCGGATCTGTTGCATAAGCATCTCCGTACTCTTCTACATAATCCTGTCTTGCCGGATAAGTAGACGGGAATGCAAGAACAGAAGGAAGATATGAGCACGCATGTTTCAGATGAAGTACCAGAGTTTTGTCATCGGTCGCTTCATAGCTGTCCACAATATCAGAAATCATGGTACAGTAGTCGCCGCCCTGTGCTGCCAGATTGTCAAATCCAAAAACAAAATCATTTGCTGTTACAGCCTGTCCGTCAGACCAGGTGATGTCATCTCTCAATGTAAAGGTCCATGTGAGATTATCATCGCTCTGCTCTACAGAAGCTGCCTGTCCAAGAACAATCTCTCCATTAGCATCCAGCTTGTAAAGACCTTCATAAAGATGTCTCAATGCTGAAATTCCATTCAGGAATCCACTGGTGGCTGTATTCAGCTGCATGGAATCTTCTCCACCGCCGGTAACGGAAATCTCGATCTTATCCCCATCTGCCCATACATTCATGGGGACAGTGGTTGCTGCAAGACCTGCAATCGTAAGCGCTGAAACTAATTTTGTGAGCTTTTTCATAATTATTCCTCCTTTTGATAGGTTTTTCATATCAGCGTCAGGCTAAAGGCCTCTCCCTGACATCTTTATATATACTCCGCAAGCGGAAACATATATCAATTTTTTCAAAATGATCTGATATTAGGACTCCTAAGACAGAAGCTCTGATGTTATATTATTTCTTCATCTTCGGATCCAGTGCATCCCTTAATCCGTCACCAAACAGGTTAAAGGAAAGGATGATCAAACTGATCAGAAGCGCAGGGAAAATAACACGGTATGGATATGTGGTGATACCATTTAATGCTTCAGAAGTAAGGGAACCAAGGCTGGCCATCGGTGCGGAAACACCAATTCCCAGGTAGCTTAAGAATGCCTCAGTAAAAATCGCCGATGGGATCTGAAGCATAACAGTAGCGATCAGCTGGCCAATACAGTTGGGAAGAAGATGCTCTTTGATCATGGTTGCTTTTCCGCATCCAAGAGCTTCCGCTGCTGTAACAAAGTCCAGTGTCTTCAGCTGAAGAATCTGGCCGCGGACGATCCTGGCCATACCAACCCAGTACAAACATCCATATACAATGAATATGGCGATCAGACCGGAACCGATCTTCTGCAATCCGTGAAACATAGGTACCGTATCGATCAATGACTGCAATGGCTCACTGATCACCATTTTGATAACAACGATCAGCAGGATCTCAGGTACAGAGTAAATGATATCTACGATACGCATCATTACGATATCCACCTTACCGCCAACCAGTCCGGAAATTGCTCCGTAAATACTTCCCACGATCATAACGATCACAGCTGATACAAGACCCACCACCATGGAAATCCTGGTACCGATCATACAACGTACCAGAATGTCACGGCCAAGACGGTCCGTACCAAAGGGATGCTTCAGACAGGGCCAAAGTGCTTCATCGCCTCTTACCTGCTGGTCATAGGCGTAAGGAGAAAGAATGGGACCTATAAATGCAAAAATAAACATGATCACGATCACAACAAGGGCTGCAATGGCAATCTTGTTGGACTTCAAACGAATCCAGCTGGCCTTCCAGTAACCAATCTCCTCCGTATCAAGAGATTCCTCTTTAAAATAGTTTTCATCCAGGGGAGCAAAGTCTTCCGGTGAAATTTTGTTTTGTATGCTTAAAATGTTCTTCATGGCGTCTTCCTTTAATTAATCCAACTTTATTCTTGGGTCTACGATCTTGTACAGGATATCACAGATCAGGTTCATAAATACGATCAGTGCTGAGTAGAAGATGGTCACACCCATGATCATGGTGTAATCCCTGCGGCTGATGGAGCTGACAAAATATCTTCCAAGCCCAGGAACACTGAATACGCTCTCTGCAACAAAACCACCGGTAAGAATGGATGCAGTAAGAGGTCCCAGGTATGTGATAACAGGAATCAAGGAATTCTTCAATGCGTGGACAAATACAACCACAAATTCAGACATTCCCTTCGCCCTCTCTGTGCGAAGGTAATCCTGGTTCATAACCTCCAGAATACTAGCCCTTGTCAGACGGGTCAGATACGAAGTAGGATAAATGGCAAGTGTGACCATAGGCATGATCCATCCGCCTGGCTTATTGTAGCTCACCGGAAGCACCTTAAAGCTTACTGCCAGAAAAATCATCAGCGCAGAAGCAATTACATACCCCGGCATGGAAATACCAATGGACGAGAATACACGGATCACCGCATCCGGCCATTTATCTTTACAAAGGCCTGCGATACATCCAAGAATGATCCCGCATACAATTGCAAGGATCAACGCCCTTACACCAAGTCCCATGGATACTGCAAAGGACTGGAAAATAATATCCTTTACTGCACGGCCTTTCTGAAGAACGTAGCTGGTACCCATATCTCCCTTAAGAAGATTGGTCAGGTACTTTCCATACTGTACATACACCGGCTGATCCAGTCCATATTTTGCGATCAGGATCGCCCTGTTCTCTTCAGAAGCCTTTTCAGACATAAACGGGTCTCCAGGCATCAGATTCATTAAAAAATAAGTAATGGTAATAATCGCGAAGATACTGACGAATGCCAGCAGCACTCGCTTAACAATATATCTTGAAGTCTGCATTTTGATTCTCCTTGTTATGCATTATGGCATGCTGCAAAATGTCCGGGTGCCACTTCCCGAAGGGGAGGCATACTCTCACGGCAGGCCTGATACGCTTTGGGGCATCTGGTCCTGAACGGACAGCCTGACGGAGGATTCAAGGGGCTTGGCACCTCTCCTTCCAGTCGTATCCTTTTCCTTGTTGCGGATAAATCCGGATCTGCGATAGGAATTGCAGACAACAGCATCTCTGTATACGGGTGGAGCGGGTTACGGTAAAGCTCTGCACTGTCAGCCAGCTCTACAAGATGTCCAAGATACATAACTCCGATCCTGGTGCTGATATGCTTTACAACAGCCAGGTCATGTGCAATAAAAAGATATGTAAGGTTTTTGGTTTCCTGAAGTTCTTCCAGCATATTGATGATCTGCGCCTGGATAGACACATCCAAGGCAGATACCGGCTCGTCACAGATAATAAATCCCGGGTTTACTGCAAGTGCTCTCGCAATCCCGATACGCTGTCTCTGGCCACCAGAAAACTCATGTGGAAAACGGTTATAAAACTCAGCATTCAGTCCTACCAGCTTCATCAGCTCCAGCACACGCTCACGGCGTTCATTCTTGCTGCTGCAAAGTTTCTGCAGATCCATTGCCTCACCAATAATATCGGATACCGTCTTCCTCGGATCCAAAGATGCATACGGATCCTGAAATACGATCTGCATCTTTTTGCGGTATTCCTTCATGTCTTTACCGATAATGGATTCATTTTCATAGATGATATCTCCGGAGGTAGGCTCTTCCAGACGGAGCACTGTCCTTCCAAGAGTGGTCTTGCCACATCCGCTTTCCCCTACGATCCCAAGGGTCTCACCCTTGCGTACAAAAAAGCTTACATCATCTACAGCCTTTAAATCTGTCTTTTTTACAAATCCGGTACGCACCGGATAATATTTCTTAAGATTTTTTACCTGAAGGAGGATCTCTCCTTTTTGAATTTCATTGTTTCCCATACTCTTGTCCATCCTATCCTTTATGCATCCTGCAATGCTTTTTTAATGGTCTGCCAGCAGGATACCACATGTGTGTCATCCAGCTCATACTGGGGCGGCTCTTCCTTGACACAGATCTGCATAGCGCAGCTGCATCTGGGTGCAAACGCACAGCCTGGCTTCACACAGCTCATATCCGGCGGATTTCCCTTGATAGGCTTCAGCTTTTCGTTTACATCACTGTCCAGCTTAGGCACAGAGGCCAGAAGCCCCTCAGTATACGGATGGCATCTCTGATAAAAGATCTGACGGCTGGTACCTTCCTCCACGATCTTCCCTGCGTACATAACAATGATCTTGTCACAGATCTCAGATACCACTCCAAGGTCATGAGTGATAAAGATGATCGCCATACCCAGTTTATCCTTCAGTTCCTTTAAAAGCTCAACGATCTGGGCCTGAATGGTAACATCCAAAGCTGTGGTAGGCTCATCTGCGATCAGAAGCTCAGGATCACAGGAAAGTGCCATAGCGATCATCACACGCTGCCGCATACCGCCTGAAAACTCATATGGATACTGCTTCAGTCTTCGCTCCGGCTGATTGATCCCTACCAGCTCCAGCAGATGGATCATCCTGAGTCTGCGGCCGTTACCGTCCAGATCTGTATGCTTTTTCAAAGATTCATTCAATTGATATTCAACAGTAAACAGCGGATCCAGGGAAGTCATAGGATCCTGGAAAATCATGGCAATCTTATTGCCCCTCAGTTCCTGTAATTCCTTCTTGGACATTTTCAGAATGTCCTTTCCATGAAAAAGGATCTCCCCTTGCTTCACTTTTCCTGTATCCGGGGTCAGCCTTAAAATACCGTGGCTGGAAACAGACTTGCCGCTTCCGGACTCGCCAACGATTCCTAACACCTCACCCTTATGTAATGTATAACTGATACCACGTACTGCCTGGATCTCTCCTGTCTTATTGTAAAAGGAAATCGACAGATCCTTCATTTCCAACAGTACATCCTGTTTTTCTTCCATATTACCTCTCCCATCCACATATACAAAACAGACGCAGACTGACCCACTGGATCAGACCCCTGCGTCTGTAAGCTTCTTTCGTTCTTCTTCATTTACTTTCTTGCTATTGTAATGCCAAACACATTCCTGTGTCAAGGTTAAATTCTCATATAATGAAGTTTTAACGTATTAAATTACCATTTTCTATACCGTTTTTTCAAATGTACACTGCTTGTCACTCTGCTCACCCCATGCTATGATAAACAAAACTAATACATTGTTTCGTAAAGAACTATTAGTATTGGGAAAGGAGGAAAATCATGTACAGCAGCAAAAAGACAAAATTTTTGAATATCCTGTGTGTTATACTTGCCTTATCCCCCGGTCTGATACGCCTTACCAGGCATCATTTTCCCAATGTATCAAGCAACTCCCTGATCTGTGTTCTTTACATTACTGCTGTGCTGATCTGGCTGACCCAGCTGCGGCTCCGCCTGCTGCGCAAAGAAGAACGCAGCTATCTGGTTTTTGCAGCTTTGCTGATCGTTTTCCTGATGGTTATCCGTACAACAAAATATATATTTATCCCGGAAAATACTCCTGCAGCTCGATATATCTGGTATCTTTACTATTTTCCCCAGACCTATGTGGTACTTTTTATGTTTTTTGCTGTGTTATATACCGGAAAGCCTTACGGCTGTTCCATTTCTCCCAAATGGAAGCTGCTGCACATCCCTGCACTTCTCATCGTTCTGGGTATCCTTACCAATGATCTGCACCAGCTGGCATTCCGTTTTTCCGGCAGCATTTCCCATTGGGTGGAAGATGAGCCTTATTCATACGGACCTTTTTATATTGCTTCCCTGATCTGGCTGGCAGTTATGTTCGGAGCAATTCTGATTCTTTCTTTTGTGCATTGTATTTCTCTGGATTGCCGTAGAAATATATGGATGCCTTGTATCCCTCTGGCTGCTGCCCTGATTTACCTGATCCTGTTTCTTAAGGATCCTTATTCTCCCCTGCAGCGGCTTTTCAAAACAACGGATATGATCACCTTCCTGTTTCCAGCCTTTATGGAGGCTTTAATACAGGCAGGACTTTTTCCATCCAATGATCAGTATTCCCTTATGTGGAAAGTTTCTGATCTAGGCGCCGGGATCATGGATATGCAGGGTAAGATCTGCTATCAGTCAGAGAAAAGCCTTCCAGTTACAGAAACACAGGTTCTTGCCGCCTTGTCCTCCCCTGTTACCCTTGCAGACAGCAATATGGTCCTGAACAGCCATCAGATCCATGGCGGCTATGGTTACTGGCTGACAGATCTTTCCCAGATCCAGCAGATCAACAAAGCTCTGGCTGACCTGGGCGATGTTATGGCGGAACAAAATTCCATTCTGGAAGGCGAGAACCGGCTGGCGGAGAAGAAAGCCTCCATCCAACAGCAAAATCAGCTGTACGACCGGATTTCCCAGGATGTTTCCCACCAGCTTTTTATGCTGCATACGATTCTGGCAGATCTTCCGAAAGATGAACATGCTTTTGAAAATAAAATGAAATATGCCTCCGTTTTAATGGTTTACATAAAGCGAAGAGCAAATCTTCTGCTCCTTATCAATCAACAGAACTGGATACCCGGAAAAGAACTTTCTCTTTCCCTTGCTGAATCTCTGGAATATGTCCGGCTATCCCACATAACGGCCTATGGCACTTATCAGGATGCGTTTTCTATTCCTGGTGTATACGCTCTTGCCATATACCAGCTTTTCCAGCAAGTTCTGGAAGCCTGCCTTCCAGATACACAGGCCCTGATGCTCCAACTGACCATTACGGAAACGATTCATTTTTATATGGAAATAAGTTGCCCGGAAAACATATTCCCTCTACTTCCTGCCGCAAAGCAAATCCAGGCTTTAGGCGGAACTGTGAAAACAGAATCCGATCCGGATACCCTGTTCCTTACTGTGACCTTTAATGCTAGGGATTTTAAGGGAGGTGATACCACATGAGCCATTATGCACAGCTTTCATCTTCTTTTCATGCCTTTATGGGACTTTGCAGCATCCTTTTAATGACCGTTGCTGTCTGTTTTATGATAACCAGCCTGCTCCACGGATTTTCCCGAAAAAGTCAGTGGATCGGAGGTGTTTTATGCTGTCTTTGCATCCTGTTCATGCAAGGCCTTTGCGATCTGGGCCGTGACGGTTCCCAGAAGCTTTCTCCAACCTTTTTGGCACAGCTTACCGGTTCTCTGCCCTGGATCGCAGTTCCCGGACTATTGAGCATTTTAGCGTTATTTGAGGGATTATTTGGCTACTCTTTGTACAGACAGCAGAAAAAACGCCTTAATCCAGGTACCATCAAAGAAAGCTTTGACGCCCTTCCGGACGGAGTCTGTTTTGCACGGCAAAGTGGTGTTCCTCTCCTTATCAATACACGTATGGAACAGCTTTGCAGTCAGCTTCTGAGGACAAGGCTTCAAAATACCAATTTTTTCTGGCATTCTCTGCAGGTTCAGGAGTACAATAAGAAAATCCACAACATTTCCACAGGAACAACGGTTACTCTTCAGTTTCCTGATGGTACGGTCTGGGATTTCCGCCGCAGGGAATTGTCCCTGAAAAAAGACAGTATATGGCAGTTCTCTGCCTGTAATGTGACACAGCAATATCTTTTAAATCAGAAGCTGAAACAGCAGAATGACCAGTTGAATCAGGTAAATGAGCACCTGCGGCTTTTCAGTTATGAAGTAGAAAAAGTTACCCGGGAAAAAGAAAATCTGGCCGCCAGAGTAAAGCTGCATGATGAAATCGGAAGAGCGCTTCTGTCTTTCCGCATTTATCTGGAGCAGCCTGGCGACAAACGCAGCAGACAACAGCTTGTGCCTTTGTGGGAATATATTGTCTCTGCCATGGAGCAGGGCATCTCCCCTGAAAGCACTGACAGCCTGGACAAGGTTCTCACTGCTGCCCAAACTCTTGGGATCCACGTGGAAGGATGTTCTAAGCTGCCACTTTCCCACAGCAAAGGTTCTGAACTGCTTCTTGCGGCCTTGAAAGAGTGTATAAACAATACTGCCAGACATGCCCATGGAACCCATGTATATCTTCAAATTAGTGAAACACCTGACAGGATTTGTGCCAGCTTTACCAACGACGGAACCCCTCCTTCCGGAAAAATCGTGGAAAAGGGCGGCCTTAAAAATCTGCGGGCAGCTATTGCAAAAGCACATGGCAGTATGGAAATATCCAGCGCCCCGGCCTTTGTATTATATATAGAAATTCCAAAAGGAGAATCTTAATTGCGAAAAATAAATGTGATCATTGTAGATGACCAATATATGGCAAGACAGCTTTTTGAGCTGTACATAAAAAGCAGTGGCCGGTATCAGCTGGCCGGTACCGCCAGTTCCGGTCAGCAGGCTCTGTCCCTTGTACAGGCTGTTTCTGCAGACCTGATCCTGATGGATATCCTGATGCCTGATGGGGAAAACGGTCTGGAAACAGCAGCCAGGATCAAAGCTATCCGTCCCTGGATCCGGATCATTGCTGTTACCTCTATGGCAGAAGCCTCCTGGCTGAAACGTGCCAGGGAAATCGGAATCGAAAGCTTCTGGTACAAAGAGTCTTCTAAAGAAACGATTTTAGAGGTAATGGACTGTACCATGAACGGCGATTCTGTATATCCGGATCAGCCGCCCAAGGTAAAGCTGGGGCTCTCCAGCAATACAGAATTTACTCAGAGGGAACTGGAAGTGCTCCGCCTGATGACCCGAGGTATGTCCAATTCTTCCATTGCCGGTGAGCTGGGCATTTCCGAGAACACTGTCAAATCCCATATCCAGCACATGCTTGATAAAACCGGCTATAAAAACAGGACTGAACTGGCCATTGAAGCCCGGATCCGCGGAATCGTGGTAAGTATTCCCTGATTTATCACCGTTCTCCATTCACTGTAATCCCAGTTTTGTTTTTCCTTATCATCCTTTCAGGTGATGTTATTTTTCTCTGAAGTTATATAATTATATAGAGGAGATTCTGTCCTGTCATATGATACACAGAACAGAAAATAACATTTTTCAGGAGGTATGAATATGAAAAAGACAAACCGACAAACCACAAAGCTTCTTTCGCTGGTAATGGCCATACTGGCGGTGCTTTGCATCATCTCCGTTCCGGTTAAGGCCCAGGATTATAATCATTCATTTATCATTACCGGACCAGACACTTACCGGATTGCCTTTGGGGAAGACTACAGGGGCAAAGAATCAGTCACCACCATTCGTAACCAGACCACTATTCCCATGCGTCTGGATATCCAGCGATCCGTTGCCCGCACAAAAGTAGTCACCCCTCCAAAATTAAAACAATTTGAATGGATCGAAAATTCAGTTACTAATACTTCCTCCGGCTTTGTGATCCTGGAACCAGGGGAAACCATATCTATGACTTTTATCTTCCGTTCGGACTATTCATCCGGCTCTTCCTGTATGCTTACAGCCACCCGTTCCAATATTTCTGACATCGGCGGCAAAGCTTTTGTCCAGGCGCAGCCAATCCCTGTGGAAGGCTCCATTTCAGGTGCATTAGTGGATTATGGTCTTAATCCCGACGAAAATGCCAGATATTTTTCTCTTTCCCTGGCAACCAAGCGTTATGTAAATCTGGAACTGATCAGTAATAACAAAAACCAGGTGACCGCATGGGTTTACTCCAAGGATAATTCCACCTCCCATATGGCAAAACTGGAATCCGATGCATCCGCTGACCATTTCTCCGGTATACTGGATGCGGGAGATTATGTGCTGAAGCTTGCCTACACACGAAGACAAAGCACCCCGGCCAGAACAGAAGTCTTCACTTTGAACATTAGCGGAAGAGAATATATCCAGGCTACAGGTGTGACTCTCACCTGCTCCTCTTCCAACCCTTCCTTCGATTCCAGAATTAAGAAAAAGGCAAAGACCTTTACCATTACTGCCACCACCGTGCCCGCCAACAGCGATGACAAGCTGTCCTGTATTCTTGCAGACGGCAACATTCCTGGCAGTGATTACTTGATCAGCGGCAATGTAGAAGGGCAGAATCAGGCAACATTCACCATCACTTACGGTATTGCATCCTGGGCTCATTATACTTATGGTTATACACGGCTTTCAGTAAAAACAGAGGCTGGTGTTCTTTCCAACAATGTGGACATCATCGGAAAAGCAGCTGCACCGGTGGTCAGTGATGTAACCAGCTATTATAATAAGATTCTCTTTAACAAATGTCAGATTGGAGACAGCATGTATCCTTCTGCTTCCCAGCCGGTAAAAGTTTATATGAAATCCGGAAAGAAATGGGTATTAAAAGCCACAGTAAAAAATGGCAG
This sequence comes from Blautia ammoniilytica, assembly GCF_025566965.1. Lineage (NCBI taxonomy): Bacteria > Bacillati > Bacillota > Clostridia > Lachnospirales > Lachnospiraceae > Blautia > Blautia ammoniilytica. Next base: position 66,670 of record NZ_JAOQJL010000006.1, read on the forward strand.
GCCTTTCCAGATCAAGAAATTAAAGCCAAACACCAAGTACCAATTCAAGTTTGTTTCTGCCTGCAAGGGACCTGACGGCTCGCTGATCAATGGTTCTTCAACTGTGAAAACCTATCGGACAGGGCGAAAAGTCAAGCCGGCTATCCGTTCCATTTCCGTCAGCAATGTAAAGGTTACCTATAACTCCAGATTTGAGAAGTACATGGGGAAATGGACATGGCGTAAATATTACACCACCCGCTTCACTGTGAATGTGCAGCTGAAGAAACAGCTTCCCGGTACACAAGGCTTATATATAGACGGCGTCAAATGCAAAGGAAAAGGGACTAGCTTTAAAGTAAACCTTTCTTATTCAGGCAATCACAGAGGACGCAAAACACCGATTAATGTTATACCATATTCCAATACCAGCCGTGACAAGGGACTGGGCATAAATGCAAAAACAAAAGTTATCATTCGTTAAACCATGATATACAGTATAAGGCGGCTGCACCTGGCAGCCGCCTCTCTTGATCACATCGATTAATCTGTGCACACACTCAAAAAGCGAATGCAGTTTTATCCTGCATCCGCTCTTTTTTCATGTTGATTCCCGAATTATCAATTCCGTATCAAGTATAAGAGACTTCATCTCTTCCTGTGGTTCTTCCAGCAGTTCCAGAAGCATTTCACAGGCTGTATAGCCCATCTGGAATTTGGGCTGATTCACAGTTGTAATAGAAGGTGTTGTCATAGAAGATAACTCGATATTATCAAATCCGACTACCAGAATGTCCCGCGGTACATGCAGATGAAAACGCTTTGCCGCACGGATCACTGCTGCCGCAAAAATATCTGATATTGTAAAAAAAGCATTTGGCCGGCTGTCAGAATTCAACAGTCTGCATATGGCTGCATATGCCATCTCATAGCTTACTTCCGGCAGCTGCACGATCCACTGCTTCGGAATCATCACCTCTGCTTTCTGAAGCGCATTCAGAAATCCTTCCTGACGCCTCCTGGCATATTTAAAATTTCCCGGTCCATTGATCAGAGCAATCTTACTTCCGCCATTTGACAGAAGATATTCCGTTGCAATTTCTGCTGCTTTGGTGTCATCAATACTAACATACGGATAATCTGCGTGTTCATTGTATTCACAGCATTGTACCAGAGGTGCGATCGTCCGTATCTGATTCAGGGCCTCTTCTGATATACGGTTTAGAAGAATTACACCTGCAGCATCCACTCTTCGCAAAAGATTACAGAAATCCAGCATATTTCCTTTATTCAGATGTGATTCATGAATCAATAAATGACAACCATGTGCCTTTGCAGATACTCGTGCTCCCCGAATGATTTCCTGATAAAATGCATTTTCGATTCCCGGAATATTCAGAACGACCAATGGTTGTGTTTCCTTTGAAACAGTGACCGTATTTTCCATCTGACATCCCAGTGAACGCATGGCCTCTTCTACCCGGCGGATCGTCGGCTCTTTCACCAGTTCCCTGTGATTCAGGACTCTTGACACTGTTGCCGGTGAAACCTGTGCTTTCTCAGCAATTAATGAAACGGTTATCTTCTTCATGCTTTCTCTCTTTTTCAAGTTTTATGTTTTTATTTTATCCTGCGTTTTATTCAGCCTTTTTTAATTTCTGTTTGATCTGCGGTCCTATGATCTGTACCATAATAACCAGCAGTAAGATAATTCCCTTGATCGCATTATTAATAAGAGAGTCCATCTTAAGGGACACGATGATCTTATCAATGATCGTATAGGACATTGCACCGAACAGGATTCCAAGGCATTTTCCTTTACCACCGGACATGCTGATCCCACCAAGTACTGCTGCTGCGATCGCATACATTTCATAGCTGTTTCCTGTTGTTGCCGGGTCGGCAGAAGCATTCATCGCAATCCAGAGAAAAGCACCAATTCCAACAAGTGCACCTGCGATCACAAATACGGAAATTTTCACAGCAGCGGTATTGATTCCCGCCATCTGCGCACCTTTCATATTACTTCCTACTGCATATACTTTTTTACCGTATTTTGTACTTGTTGTAATATATACAAAAACAAGGGTCATGATAATAAGGATCAGTCCAACGATTGGAATCGTAGATACTTTTCCGTTACCGAAATTGTAAAGAGTCTGATAAGAAGACTGGCTGTTTGCCATTTTGTAAACGGAACTTCCTCCACCGATCAAAGCTTTGTCCACATGCTGGCAGAAATACTGTGCAAAAGAACGATAAATCAGCATTGTTGCAAGTGTAACGATAAATGCAGGCATCTGGATCCATCCTACCATCACGCCATTGATCAAACCGCAGAAGGCACCAAACAGAACCGCAAATAAAAATGTAAGGATAATGCTGTTTGTTATGTTAAAGATTATAACAGAAAATCCGCCATCAAGAGCCAGCATAGAACCTACGGAAAGATCGATCTCACCAGTGATACAGATCAGTCCCATGCCCAGTCCAATGATACCGATTACTGCGGAATGACGAAATACATTCATCATACCGCTCCAGGTCAGTCCGTTTGTTGTCAGTGCATATACGATAAAAATTGCCACAAAAACAATGATATAACTATTTTCTCCCAGAAATCCTACAATACGTCCAGGAACTGTTGTATTCTTTTTACTCATTTTATTTTCCCTCCTCTGTCTGTGCCGCATTTGTTGAATACATCATAACGGTCATCTCATCAATTTCCTGATGTTCCAGGATCTTAATGATCTCGCCGTTATAAAACACTGCACAGTAATCGGCAACTTTCTGGATCTCTGGTATTTCCAGTGTATTGATCAGAATTGTTTTTCCCTGTTTAGCAAGTTCCAGGATCAGTTTGTAGATTTCTGCTTTTGCTCCTACGTCAATTCCCTGTGTAGGGTTGTCCAGAAGAAGAATTTCTGCATCTGTATTCAGCCAGCGCGCAAGAAATACTTTCTGCTGATTTCCACCACTCAGGGAGGTGATCGGATCTTCCCAGGAATTTGCCTTAATGTTCAGCATCTCCTTATATTTCTTGTATCTTTCGACTTCTTTCTTTTTTGAGATGGCTGGTTTCCATGCGGAAAGGGTATGCTCTGACAGATACATATTTTCCAGGATACTCATATCCGGAATCACAGAATTTTCCTTCCTGTTTGATGCCAGCATCGCAATTCCATCAGTCATGGCCGTATGAATAGAATGATCCCTCATAACTTTGCCCATCGCACGCATCTGGCCGCTGTATGCTCTTGTTACACCGAACATACACTGCATCAGTTCACTGCTTCCGGCACCCTGAAGACCAGTCAGTCCAACGATGCTGCCTTTTTTCACTGCCAGATTGATATTGCGAAAACCTTCTCCACTGAAATTCTTCAGCTCCAGGATCATGTCTCCAAGGGGTCTTTTTTCATAAACATCCTGATCTGAGTATTTCTCACCAACCATCATACGTGTCACAGCTTCTGGTGTGGTATCTTTTATATTTCCGGTGCCTACAAATTCTCCGTTTCGGAATACGGTATATCGGTCTGACAGGCGGAAAATCTCCGGCATTTTATGTGAAATAAAGATAAAGGAAGTTCCCTTTTTCTTCAAATTATTGACAATGTCAAACAGATGTGCCACCTCATCATTATTTAATGATGTTGTAGGCTCATCCAAAATCAGAAGTTTTGCTTTAAAAAACAGAGCTTTTGATATTTCAAGCAGCTGTTTCTGGCTTGTTTTTAATTTAGAAACCTGCTGTGTAGGATCAATATCCACTCCCAGTTCCTGAAACAGTCTCTCTGCCTCCTGAATCATTTTTTTCTTATCCAGGCGGCCCAGTTTATTTGTATATTCTTTCTGAAGGAATATATTTTCATAAACTTTTAAATCGTTAAACAAATTTAATTCCTGATGTACAAAAGCAATTCCCATATTCTCAGACTGCTTGATCGTAATATTTTTTAATTTATTTCCATCAAATTCGATTTCACCTTTATCGCGAGGAAATACACCCGTCAAAACGTTCATAAGCGTTGACTTTCCCGCACCATTTTCGCCAAGAAGTGCATGCACTTCCCCTTTTTCTACTGTAAGCTGTACATTTTTCAGTACCGGAACCCCACTGAAGGACTTACAGATGTTACTCATCTGCAGCAAACTCATAATTCTCGCCTCCTCGCCCGATCTGTCGGGCTTTCTGATACACTGCTCTGATACACATTCACTTAATTATCTGACAGAAGGGAACTTTGCAGTTCCCTTCGTCATTTCTGTCTTATTTAAAAAGATTATATCATGAAAATATTTGATTTAGAAAGAAGGATAATCTTTTACGTTGTCCTTATTTACGATTTCACAGGCAATTACGTGATCCTGCTCTACATCTTTTCCATCCAGATAATCAACCATATCCTGGATTGCTGTCTGGATCATTGCCGGGCTGTAAGTTACAGATACAATACCGCCAAACTGATCTGCGATATCTGTGAAGGATTCTCCACGAAGTACTGCATAAAGTTCATCCAGTCCGCCGCAGCCTGTCAGATATGGTGTATTTCCAAGGAATTTTTCTTTTGTTGCATCGTCAATTCCACCACCCTGAAGAGCTTCAAGGATACCCATTGCAAGTTCATCATCTTCTGCATAGAACCATTTGATATCTGCATTTGATGCATCACCCAACAGAGATTCAAAAGAGGTTTTTGTGTCAGAACGGCTCCAGTTCATAGCGCCTGAATATGTAATGGATTTAAGATCATCTTCTGACCATTTTGCATCGTCTGCGATTGTTTTTCCATCATATTCCAGTTCTCCTGTAAGGTATTTTGTAAATCCACTGTCACGGAGAGTTGTTACAGAAGAAGTATCTCCTTCGTATACATAAACTGCATCACCAGGTTTCAGTCCCTGCTCTGTATAGTAAGCTGCACATGCTGCACCGATACCTTCGTTGTCACCTTTTACATTGGATACTGCACTGTCAGCTACACCATCGATGATACGGTCAAATGCTACATATGGGATCTCAGCGTCAACCAGCTGCTGGATTGCAGACTGAACAGTGTCATCGATTGGCTGAATAACAACAGCGATATTGTCTTCACCAGCTGCGATGATATCTTCAATGTTGACGATCTGTTCTGCCGCATCTGCAGATGTGATCAGTTCTGCACTGTAAGTTCCGGCATCATTTACTTCTTCGATTTTTTCTTTTGCGAATGTTGCTACGGAACCAGTCCAGCCATGATCTTCCGGAGCTGTCAGTACATAAACGTGTGTAGCATCTCCTTCTCCGTCCGCAAATACAGGAGTAACCATACTGCCCATTGTCATAGCTGCGATAAGCGTGCAAACTACTGTTTTCTTCATAATTCATTTCCTCCTTTTGGAATATGTTTGTTTTTAATAAGCGGTTTTCCCCCGCATTATTTCAGCTTTTAACATTTTAATAAATCAGATCGTCTTTTCAGATCACAAACTGTCTCATATATCTCAGAGAAAGTTTCAGGCTGTCCAGAACTCGTTCTTCAGAACCTTCAAAAGATTTATCTTCGATTTCAATGCAGGTATATCCTTCAAATCCAATGTCTGTCAATGCGGATACATATTTACCCCAATCCACATCTCCCAGTCCCGGAAGCTTCGGCTTCATATATTGAAGCGGATATGCCATTGTTCCACACTCTTTCAGTTTCTCTTTAAAAAGTTTTATGTCTTTGTAATGTACATGGAAAATTTTATCCTTAAACTCATAAAGCGGCTGAATGTAATCAATCATCTGCCATACAAAATGAGATGGATCATAATTGATTCCGATATAATCACTGTCAAGAATATCAAAAACTTTTCTCCAGATTACCGGTGTGGTCATCAGGTTCTGTCCACCTGGCCACTGATCTCCGTCAAAGAGCATGGGACAGTTTTCAATCGCAATACGTACTTTCTTTTCTTCTGCGTAACGCACGATTGGAATCCAGATTTCTTTTACCAGTTCCAGATTTTCTTCTACTGTCTTTGTCTGGTCTCTTCCAATAAAGGTTGTAACAAGGTTAATTCCAAGTTTTTTGCTTGCATCAATCACTTTATATAAGTGTTCTATGTTGGCAGCTCTTTTTTCAAGATTACCATCCATGGTATTCGGATAAAATGCCAGAGAAGAAATCTCTACATTTTTCTCTTTGCAATAAGAAAGGATTTCTTCTGCTTCTTTATCTCCCAGATTTGCCACATCAATGTGGCTGACTCCTGCATATCTGCGCTCTGCTTTGGCTTTTGGCCAGCAGGCAACTTCCACACATTCATAGCCAATCTCTGAAACTGTATCGATCATTTTTTTGAAATCATAATCTTCCAGAATTGCACTGACTAACCCTATCTTCACTCTAATTCCTCCTCATCTACGCGAACGCATCTTCCAAGTTCGCTTGATTTCAGACTTCCGAAAATTGCTTTCATTGCACTGAGTACACTTTTTCCCGGAACAGCAGGTTCTGTGTCATTTTCCACAGATTCTACAAATGAATCAATGATTCCTGATTTTGTCTGATTATCATTTGTCTGGATCTGGTCGATATCATAGAACACTTTTCCGCCGTCTTTACGGATCAGTTCGATACAGTATTTGGGATCATGATAAATCTTAAGCATTCCTTCTGTTCCATAGATGATCGTGGAATTGTCTTCCTCTCCATAATACGTCCAGCTGGCTGTCATCGTTCCGATGATTCCGCTCTTCATTTTGTAAATACAGATGGCATTATCATCTACACCGATCAGGTTTCCATTACTGTCTTTCTTATCCAGTGTCATCACTTTTGCAGTTGTTTCTTCTACTGTATCATTAAGCAGATACTGGATCAGATCTGTCTTATGGACTCCAAGGTCGGCCATTGCTCCCATTGCAGCTCTCTTCTTATCAAAGAACCAGTTCTGTGGGCCGGCATCTATACTCCATGTTTCCGGGCCGCCATGTCCGAAGGTTGTTTTGAAAGTAAGAACGTTTCCGATATCTCCACGCTGGATGAGTTTTCGTGCTTCTGCATGAGCCTTTGCAAATCTCTGATTCTGACCGATCATAAGTTTTTTGCCCATCTGCTCTGCTGTATCCACCATCATTTGACAGTCTTTTAATTTTGTTGCCATCGGTTTTTCACAAAGTACATGTTTTCCTGCTTTTAATGCTGCAATCGTAATTTCGGCATGAACATGATTTGCTGCACATACACTGACTGCATCAATTTCCGGATCAGCCAGCATATCCTCAATGCTTTCATAAGACCTGCAGCCGTATTTTTCAGCAAGATCCTTTGCCCGCTGCTGATTCAGATCATAAAGGCCGGTCAGTTTTGCATTCGGATTATCCAGATATTCCGGAATATGACGAACCTGTGCAATCTTTCCACAGCCTATAATTCCGACTTTTACCATCTCATTACCTCCTTTATGATTTCATATGTTTTTCATTTTTTCAGTGTTTATTTCATTTTTCATCTAAAACATATCATTTTTCAGAAATACGGTCAACATTTTTGTGCTATACGTATGTTTTTTCTATGTTTTGCATCTTTTCATTATATATTTTTGACATTTATCACTATATTTTCTTATCCATTTCTGAAATCTTTTCATTTTTTTCATTTCAGACAACGTAAAAAAAGGGGATGTGGGTTAATACAAAATTCCCACATCCTCTTCTTTATTCTTGTTCCCAATATGACTGAATCTGTTCCCGTTTCATCCCTTCCCCGATCACAATGATCACTGCCTGGCCAGCTGAAACCGGCTGCACTGTGATCTCTCCATGAGTGGCATTTACTTCCAGCCACCCGTCCCCTTCTTTTACAAAGCCTTTGATCCTGGAAACCTGACCACAGCCAGAATCATTTAATATTTTCTCTGCTGCCCCGGCAAGTCTTTCTCCCGGAATCTCCATATTCATAAAATAAAGAGTGTCAAATCCCTGTTTTTCATTAAAATACTGCTTTTCATAGGCTTCTGTCCGGTAACCGCAACCAAGAAGCATATCAAAATCCCTGTCCGTCAAAGTATCCCAGTCTTTGCACAGCACTTCATCCTGGAATCTGCGGCTACATTTTACCTGTTCCAGCGCCCGGTTCAGGTGATTGATCGCCGCATCTGCCTGTTCTTCTGAATATTTCTGGCATTTACTTAAGACCACACATCCTGCCTCAGCTGCTTCTGATGCCAGCAGATATTCTCCCTGGCCATCCAGCTTTTCCGGAAGCCCAGCATCAACAATCGTGATCACGTTGCCGATCTCATACCATTTATCCAACGGTTCCTCATACAATGCGTCAAAAAATTCATCCACGTCAAAGATCCCGGAGGGCTCGATCAGTACCCGGTCATAACCGCACATCCCCATTGCGATCAGCTTTGTTTTGAATCGTCTTCTGTGAGTTTCCCGATCACAGCCACCTGCGATCATTTCCAATTCGCAGTGCTCCCCTTCCAGATCGTGCAGAAGCATCATATCCACATTCACTGCTCCGTGGTCATTCTCCAGTATTCCAATATTCATGCCTTTTTCAATCAGATACTCCGCATATTTTTTCATAAATGTGGTTTTCCCGGAGCCAAGAAAACCCGTGATCAGATCTACCTTTATCATCCTGTCATTCTCCTGTGCAGCACTTTTCTGATACAAACTATTCACAAGTCTGCCTTTCTGCATTTATCCCATTTATCGTATTTCTGCTCGATGCCTTTGAGCTTATTGTTTTTTTAGTCTGTATACTTCCCCCACACGTATTGCTTTCGCATCCGTGCCATGACCGATCATCCATGTTCTTGCTACCGGCAATAACTCCGAAATAAAAGGTTTCAAAAGAGGATACATCAGCTGTCCCTGGCTTTCCATACGTGTAAACGTGCCAAGCAGGATCCCTCTGACTTTTTCAAAAGCCCCCAGCTGCTGCAGCTGACTTAGATAGGTAAGCATCTGTCCTTCCTGTCCGCCCAATGCTTCCAGAAGCAGGATCTTGCCTTCCAGATCCGGAAAATAAGGTGTTCCTGCCAGTTTCAGAAAGCATCGAATATTGCCGCCTGCGACTATGCCTTCCATGGTCTCCCCCTGCAGAAATTCATAGGGAAACTGAAAGAGTGTATCTTCCTGTCCGCATAAAGCTGCCTGCAGTTCCTTCTGCTGGCGTTCCCCCTGATCATAAACCAGATTCCTCACCTGATAAAGAACTGAGGATCTGCCTGTCTTTGTATAGATTGCATTCAGTACCGCGGTAAGATCACTGTATCCCCAGAAACACTTATCGCTTTCCTGAATCTGTGCATAATCCAGATACGGAAGGATTCCATTGGCCAGATCTCCGCCTGAAACATCAAAAATCTGACGGATTTCTTCATCCCTGTAAAATTCCATAAGTGCATCTGCCCGTTGCCTGGCAGTCCCGCTCCACACATGCTCCTGTGCATAAAGATATGGGGAATATACCGGTTCCAGGCCCATACCTTTCAGTACCAACTCCAGTGCTTGAAGATCTTTCTGGCTGCTCTTTTGCAAACCATTCGAGCAGCACACAATTCCTGCTTTTTCCATGATCAAAACCCAAATTCCTGATAGTCTTCCGGAAGGAATCTGTGATAAATAAAATGGCAGCCTTCATCCTTAAAACAGTAATAATATGGGTCATCCTCTTTATCCAGAAAACGGATCAGATAATCAAATTCATCACTATCCATCTTTGTGAACTCTACCTTCGCCCAGTATTTATCAAAAAGCTCCCGAATCCGTTCAATAGTACAGTCATGATCCGGGATCAGCTGGATCAGTGCCTTAATAAATTCATCCGGCTGGGTGTGCTCATGTACATACACGCTTCCTTCCTCCGGTATATGGAAACAGAATCTGTCATTTTTATGAGACACCGCCACCTCACCTAACTTCCCCTTTATGGACTCCGGCATTTCTTTCAACCGACCTGCCATCTCCTCTTCGCTGTCCTGTGTACTGAAAAAATGATTCAATGAAGACAGCGGGTAATACAGCTGTATTTTTTCTTTCTGGTAGCCCAGCTTTGCCTGCTCTTCCTTGATCACATCGATTAAGCTACGTTCCAGCTTCTGAAATCCCTGATCCATCTTGATTCTCCTCTCGTATAAAGCCACTTATGTTGCATTGGCAGTATGATTCCAAGCCACAAAAATAACCGCCCTGTCCTAAGAAAACTTGGCGGTCATTTTTGATCACTTTTAAGCTTAGGGCTAACCGTCAATCGGTAGCACCCTTTCTATAATCAGAATATCATCTAACCGCAACTATGTCAAACATCTATTCCATTGTCAAGTTACCACATTTTCAATTTCGTCGTCAACCATTTTAATTTAGTCATTTGCTTTTCATTTGACTAAATTGAAATTACAAATGACATAATTGAATTTTCTTCACTTTATTTCACCGGACGGAAACCTCGTCCATCTTTCCATTCAAGAATGCCTCGGCATTCTTGCTGCGAGGTGCGCGTCATGCAATTGCATGACATACTTCTCCTGCACACCTCTGCAATCCTGCCGGAGGCTATATCAGCTGTGGGATTGACTCCCACCACTGATACCAGCTTGTTGCTCACCACCTATAGAGGTGGGATTCATCTCTCAGCTGATATAGCAAAAGTGCCATGCAGGTCGCCAACTTACCTGCATGACACTCGTCCTTTTAAAAAATTAAAACTATATTTGAGACTTTTTATTTGAGACAAAACTTATAACTTTTTATTTTTATGATTTTATCCTTTTATGCATAATTAAATCCGGGATATTTATTTCTTAGTGCTGCGGCTCTCGTACCAGGCCAGCCAGCCTCCTACGCCGATTGCCGCCACGATCATGATCCCTACAAAAACATCTACCATGGACGTATTCCTCCGTTCTTACTATGAAATAGGTGATGTACCAGTTGATGGCATGTTTTCGGGGAATCAGCCTTTGCTCCCATCCTGATGCTGTATGTATTGGATGATCACGCTACGCCTGTCTGTGCAGTAACTGCGTTCCATCCTGCGAGCTTTGGAGCAATAACTAATATACACGGCTGTTAATACTGCCAGAAGCGCCGCTGCTATCAGACGAATGCTGTAACGCACACCCTGACGTACTGCTGACCCTATACGCATCATGTTCATCAAACGTACAGGAGCGCCTTCTTCAGTATAATACTCTTCTGGTGCTGTCTTTACCGGGGAAACAATTGTGCTGGACGGAGGATTGCCAGCCATGGATCGAGGACTCTTCTCATGCAGCCGTCTGATCTGAAAATTCGCATAAGAAAGTGCGGAATCTGTCTCATGTTTCTGAATACACATCCCTGATAATAATACGATCATGATCATGCAGATGCAGATAAAATGTCTTACGATCCTGTTTCTTTCCATAAAAAAACACCTCTGGCATCATAATACCAGAGGTATTCTGTTTTGTAAAGCAAGGAAACTTAGCGTTTGCCTGTAAAGCTTATCTATAAAACTTAGCGTCTGCCTGTAAATCTTATCTGTAAATCTTATATAAAACTTAACGTTTACCTTTATCGTAGATCTCTCCAAGTGCCCGCGGAGCCTGATTATGCTTGGAAAACAGCATAAGCAGCAGCAAGGTTGCTACATAAGGAAGGATCATGATCAAATCTGAATAACTGCTGGGCAGTCCCAGGTTCTGCACGATCTGATATCCCCCAGACTTGGCAAAGCCAAACAAAAGGCAGGCTCCCAAAGTGGGAAGAATCTTCCAGTTACCGAAGATCAGCCCTGCAATGGCCAGATATCCATATCCTACATAAATGCTGGAAGAGAATTTAGCAGAAATGGAATAAGCAAAGGAAATACCCGCCAGCCCGGACAATGCCCCGGACATCATAACTGCTTTTACCCGCACTTTTGCCACATCAATACCAGCCGCATCCACAGCATGAGGGTTATCCCCACAGGCACGTACATGCAGGCCAAACCGGGTCTTATACAGCAGGTACCATGCCACAAAGGCAAGCACAAGGATCACAACCTCAAAGGGATAAATATTGGTAAAAACCGCTCCCAGAACCGGAATCTTTGAAAGCCCCGGAACCGTCCATCTGGCAGAAACACCCAGATCGAATTTGTCCGAAGGTGTCCCAAATACAGATCGGTTGATCACCTTTGTAAGGAATGCAGTAAGCGCCATGGCCAGAATGTTGATCACAACACCGCTGATCACCTGGTTCGCCTTGAAACGTACACAAAGCAAGGCATGAAGCAAAGAAAAAATCATACCGCCGATCATAGCAAACAAAAGTGCCACATAATAAACAGCAGAAGAATCCACACTGGTAAACTGCATCAGCATATATGCCACCAGCGCACCTGTAAAAGCCCCAAAACCTTGCAGCCCCTCCAGTGCCAGGTTGGTCACACCGCTTCTCTCACTGTAAATACCGCCGATCGCCATAATAAAAAGGGGAAGTGCAAAAGAAAGGCCATCTATAATTACATTATTCATGAGATTCCCTCCTTTCGTTCTTCTTGTCAAGGTTCTCTTTGGCTTTATCCACTCTGTACCGGATATACATATCACAAGCTGCAAAAAGCAGGATCAGCCCAGTGATAACAGATGCGATCTCCGCATCTACCCCAAGAGAGGAACTCATATAGGTACTTCCTTTGCTGATAATGTTGATCAGGAAGGAAGAACCCAGGATCCCAACTGGATTGGAATGTCCCAGGATCGCCACAGCAATGGCGTCAAAGCCTGTGCTTGACAATACCTTGGGCTGTATGGACGCATAATAGCCAAGGTAATAAGACGCTCCTGCAAGGCCTGCCAGAAGTCCGGAAATCATCATGGCAAGGATCATATTCTTGCCAACCGGAATACCTGCATATCTGGAAGCCTTCTGATTGGATCCAACTGCCTTTAATTCATAACCTAGAACCGTTCTGTCAAAAATATATTTTACAATAACAACAACGATCACCGCCAGAATAATTCCCAATGGAATGTCAAATTTCAGATCTCCGATCTTTGTACCAGAAAGCGTAAGCCTGGCTTCACTGCTCACGGTCTGGGACTGACGGGAAATAGGATTTACGTATCTTGTGTTAATAAAGAAACCTACCACATACTCAATAATATAATTCAGCATAATAGAGGAAACAACTTCATTAATGTTAAATCTATATTTGAGAAAACCAATCAGGCCTCCTACCAATGCACCCACAGCAGCTGCCACAAGGATCACCAGCGGCTTGGCGATCGGTGCGCTTAATGTGCTGTATCCAACCGTGATCGTAGTGATAAAACCTGCTGCCAGCATCTGTCCGGATACGCCAATATTAAAAAGCCCGGTCTTCAAGGCAACTGCCACAGACAATGATGCAAAGATCATAGGAGTCCAGCAGTCCATAAAGCTGAAAAAGTCTGTAAGCATACTCTTCCCGCCTGCATATTTGGCCTTAGGCAGGATCCCGGAGCCCTGAAGAAGGTTCACATATGCATCAAGAGGATTCTTTCCAAGCAAAAGCAGTACCACTGCCCCTACCAGAAGACTGATCAATATGGCAAATAACGGAATCGTAAGAAACTGATATTTTTCATGTCCCAGAAATCTTACCAATAGATTTCCCTTTTTCTTCTTTTCCTGCATCAGTCCTTCACCTCCCTGCCATCTTTGTCATTCTCATTCTTTACACCCATCATAAACTGTCCAACCTCTTTGGTGGTCAGGGTGCTGGCATCTGCGATCTTCTGGATCTGTCCGTTGTAGATAACCCCGATGGTATCTGCCAGATTCATGATCTCATCCAGTTCCAGGGAGATCAGAAGAATAGCCTTGCCCTTGTCACGCTCTGCCAGGATCTGCTTGTGGATATTCTCAATCGCTCCGATATCCAGGCCTCTGGTAGGCTGCACAAAGATCAGAAGCGGGGTATCCTGCTGGATCTCACGGGCAATAATGGCTTTCTGCTGATTACCGCCGCTCATGGAACGTACCTGTGTACGGTTCCCCTGTCCGCTTCGCACATCATATTCCTGTATCAGCTTTTCCCCGTAAGTCTCAAATTCTTTTTTATTCAGGATGCCCTTTCTGGAAAAAGGCTCCTTGAAATAATTCTTCAATGCCAGATTGTCTTCCAGGGTAAAATCCAGAATCAGTCCATAGGTCTGCCGATCTTCCGGAATATAGGCAATCCCCTCAAGAGTACGCTTCCGGATGGAATATTCTGTAATATCCTTTCCATTCAGCAGGATCTGACCGCTGTTAGCTTTCATCAGCCCCGCAATGGCATCTGCGATCTCAACCTGTCCGTTGCCGGATACTCCTGCAATGGCAAAGATCTCCCCTCCATGAACAGAGAATGACACATTCTTTACTACCTGGAATTTATCCTCATTTGTAACCGTAAGATTCTTAACATCAAGGACAACATCACGGAACTTTGCAGGAGTTTTGTCCAGGGTAAAGGACACCTCACGCCCAACCATTTTGCTGGCCATCTCTTTTGTACTGGTAGACTGCACATCCAGAACATCGATCAACTCACCTCTGCGGAGAATGGCACATCTGTCAGCTACTTTTTTAATTTCCTCCAGCTTATGTGTGATCAGGATGATCGTCTTTCCTCCATCCCGAAGACCCTTGATGATCTTCAGAAGAAACTCAATCTCCTGTGGGGTAAGCAATGCGGTAGGCTCATCGAAAATCAGGATTTCAGCTTCACGGTACAGCATTTTCAGGATCTCCACCCTTTGCTGAACAGACACATTAATATCCGAGATCACTTTCTTTGGATCTACTTCAAGTCCGTACTGTCTGGAAAGGCGGGCAATCTTCTCATTTGCCCCTTTAATGTCAACATATGGAAAAATCCCCAGTGCTTTTTTTACCGGTTCAATCCCCATGATAATATTCTCAGCAATAGTATAATTGGAAACCAGTTTGAAATGCTGATGCACCATCCCGATATTCAGCTGGGTAGCATATCTTGGGGAACTGATGATCTCTTTCTTTCCCCGGATATAGATCTCCCCTTCATCTGGTTCATACATGCCGAAAAGCATACTCATCAACGTAGACTTCCCTGCACCATTCTCACCAAGGATCGCATAGATCTCTCCTTTTTTGATCTGAATGGTCACATCCTTATTGGCAACGATCCCTGGAAAACGCTTGGTAATATGCCGCATTTCCACAATGTAATCTGCCATGCTTCTTCCTCCTTCTGAAAAAGGGGCGTTGTATAATACAACACCCCTCTTATTTCATGGAAAACTCAGAAAGGCCGGCATGCAGTCTCTCTGTCTTCCTTTAGATCTTATAATCCAGTAAAGTTGTCCGGAGTCATCTCGTTAAAGTTAGCTGCCGGTACGATCTCTCCACTCTTTACTTTTGCAAAAGCTTCATCGATCTTGGAAATTGTATCTTCGGAAAGCTGGCATCTCTCTGGATCGCTTACATATCCTGTAGAATCTGTATCTGCACCAAGAAGGGCATTCTCACCCTTGAAGCTGCCATCTTTTACGTTGTTCAGCTGAAGTTCTACGTTCTTGTCCATGATCTTCAGTGCAGAAGTAAGCATAATATTGGAATCTCCATTCACACCATCATTGTACTGGTCAACGTCACAGCCGATCACAAAAACACCCTCTGCCTCTTTTGCTGCTGTGAACACACCGTTGCCGGATGCACCAGCTGCAACAAACATAATATCTACACCCTCATCGATCAGGGCTTTTCCAACAACCTTACCAGTTGCCTCATCAGAGAAGGTACCGATATAGTTACCGCCTACGTTTGCGCCTGTTACATCTGTACCTGCGTAGGAAGGAAGCTCAACGATCTCAGCTTTGGCATCATAATTCTTCACAGCATAGTTCACACCGGACATAAATCCGTACTGATAGTTAACGTTGGAAGGATAAGCGATACCATTTACAACTGCAACCTTACCTGTCTTTGTCTCCAGGGCTGCTGCAATACCTGCACAGAAACCGCTCTCCTGCTCTTTGAACTGCATTGCATATACATTGTCGTAAGCAGTCTCTTCTCCATCCTCATTGGTAGGATAAGAATCAACAAGAACAAAATCCACCTCTGGATTCTCTTCTGCGATGGTGCCGATCCCTGCAAACTGGAATCCGCAGCATACGATCACATCATAATCTGCTACGATATCTGCCACTGCCTGTACAGCTGCTGCAGTATCACCTGTTTCTTCTTTGACAGGTGTTACCGTAGAATCCGGGTTCGCATCAATAAAGTCCAAAATACCTTCGTAGTTGTTCTGGTTGAAAGATCCATCATCTACACCTGATGGAGAGCTGACAATGGCAATCTTCAGAGCAGCGCTGGAATCCTCTGCAAAAACGGAAGTACCAAAACCGGTAAGCATTGTCACAGCTGTTGCAGCACTTAACAGAATACTTAATGCTTTTTTCATGAATATCCTCCTTATGCTTTGCGTATACGCCCTGTCTGGGGCATCTGTATATTGATTACTCTATAAGTATAACGCATTTTCAGTTTCCCTGTCCAGTCAAATATATGTCTTGCCTTAATTATTCGTGCCATTTTGCTCCGTATTTTTCTTCAATATCAGAGATCATCTGCACACGCACTGCATGGCGTCCTCCTTCAAACTTGGCGCCAAAGAACTCATCAACGATCATTTTGGCCAGCTCCGGTCCTACTACACGTGCACCCATAGCAATAATATTGGCATTATTGTGCTCTACTGTAAGCTTTGCGGAATATGGTTCGCTGCACACAGCTGCACGGATCCCGGGAACCTTGTTAGCAGCCAGGGAAATACCAATACCTGTACCACAGATCAATACACCTTTCTCTACTTCTCCACGCATAATTGCTTCTGCCACTTTCAGACCAGGTTCTGGATAATTCACCTTTACATTTGGATCGTATGCACCGTAATCCACGCATTCATACCCTTTTTCCTCCAAGTGCTCCTTCAGAATGTTTTTCAGTTCGATGGCAACATGGTCGCATCCAAATCCTACCTTCATATTTTCTCCTTTCGTCATCGGGAAGAAATACTTTTTCGCTTTTCCGGCTAAACTTCCCAAAATAATTGATTCAGCCTTATTATACTATACCATTTTCAAAAGTACAGATAATTTTATGATACCAGGTTCAAAACAAAATTCCCCCACCTATGTCTGCACAAGGGTGAGGGAATGATATCCAAATCTCTATTTTGTTTCTGCTTTCACAGTTGCCGCAATAGACAAAGAAGGAGTATGGATAGGAATCAGAGTTGCCTGCAAAGCATGGTAAATATCGGATTTTCCGGGCCATACAGTTTCCAGCAAATGATTTTCCCTGTCAAGCTGATGGAACCAGGAACCATTCACATGATCCAACACTTTCTCATCCAGATATCTCATAAATGCCTGATAGTCTGCAGCATATTTTTCTTTTCCGGTTACATGATAAAGAACCGAGGAAGTATTCAGCGCTTCTGCCAGAGTCCAGTGCATCCTGTCATGTACCACCGGATGTCCTTCCCAGTCTGTAGTATATACGATCCCCGGTGCACTATCGGCTGCCCATCCATCTGTCACTGCCTGATTGTACAGCTTCTCTGCTGCCAGGATATACGGCTCTGCTCCTGTCTTGTCCTCTTTGTATGTAGAAAGTGCCCACTGGGTAATCAGCCTTGCCCATTCGATCCCATGCCCTGGGGTGGCACCATAGGGCTTAAACTGATCATCCGGCCGTTCTTTATTGCATTCCAGATCCGGCTGCCAGTCACTGGTAAAATGCTCCGGGATCCGCCAACTGTTATTTTTTGCCCAGCCAACTACATGGTCGATAATACGGCCTGCCCGTGTACGGTATTTCTCATCTCCGATTGCATCTGCAACTGCCAGAAATGCCTCCACGGTATGCATATTTGCATTTATGCCTCTGTAAGGATCCAACTGTGTAAACTCTGTATTCCAGGTATCGCAGGAAAGACCCTGCTCCTCATTCCAGAAACGGAGGTCATATACAGCCAGTGCGTCTTCCAACAATTCCTGTGCGCCATTTCTTCCCGCCAGGATCCCAGATGTAGCTGCCAGAATCACAAATGCATGAGCATAGCACTGCTTAGACGGAACAATTTCACCGCAGCTTGTAAGTCCTGCATACCAGCCGCCATTTACATCATCATGAAGTTCTCCCTTAAGGCCTTTTAAGGCAGCATCTGCAAGAGCTTCACTTCCTTCATGTCCCAGCATGCTTCCAATGCTGTATACATGAGCCATACGTGCGGTGATCCAGGTTTCACGATTTCTGTCCTTCCAGGGCGTTCCATCATCTCCCAGATAATATGAACTTCCTCCCGGTGAAGGGAACTGATGTCCAAACTGCAACAGCCCTTCCCGCATTTCTTTCAGAAACTGTTTGTTTTCCTCTGTCCCAAGCATATATTTTCTGTTTTCCATATTTAACTCTCTATTCTCCTTATATCAAAATTATCAATTTCAAAGTACTTCGTAAATACGATCTGCTAGATTATGCAGCTGCTCAGTCACCTGTTCCCCTCCGGCTGCTTTCTTATCGCAGGATAAGAATGTGACCAGGGAAGCGGAGGCATAATTCCGGAAAACTCTTCTCTCTGAAGTTCTCCGCCTCTGCCGCCTTTATCCAGGATCAACAGCCGATCTGCCATTGCCAGAGAATCGGACAGATTCAAAGACAAGATCACAACAGAGATCCCTTTGTCCAGGAATTTCTCCAGCATACTCCAGATATACATACGGTGCACCAGATCTGCCCCCATAAAGGGCTGTATGCAAAAAAGAATCTCCGGCTTTTGTAAAAGTATTCTTGTGTATACCAGCTGATACTTCTGTTTTTCGCTTAAATTTTCCACAGGCATGTAAAAAACTTCTTCGCCCAAAACCGATGCATACTCCCTGAAAATGCTGTTTCTTAATCGGTGGTCATGCCAGATTGAGGGCACTTTCTCAGCCAGACAGATGCAAAGATTATTCATATAATCCAACTCCGGGAAGATCATGGTTTTCGTGGCACGCTCCTGTACCACTGCGATTCCCTGATTGCCACAGATCCGGCTTTTTTTCCCACGAAGACGGATCTGTCCTTTTTCCGGAAGCAAATCCCCGATAAGAATCTGGCGCATCTCTTCCATAGCGCCTGCATCCAGGATCTGCACGGCAATGCATTCTCCTTTATGCACCTGAAAATGAAAGCTGTCTGCATGGCTTTCTCCATACCCATCCCATTGAAAAAGAATTTCTTTTTCCTCATGATCCGCTTCCCTTTTCTTGGCATGAAACCGCACCATATCATTGTATTCGGACATATAAGTCACCGGCGGATCATGCTGCATTTCCTCCAGTCCCATCACCTTCAGGATCCGGCCATTGGAAAACAAGGCACATCTGTCACAGATACTGACGATCTCCTCCAGATGAGAACATACATACAGGAAGGAAAATCCCTTGTCTGCATAATGACGTATAATGGCATGAAGCTTTTCCAGTTCATGGTTACTGACCAGTACTCCCACCTCATCCAAAACGATCAGCCGATACCCCATAATCACGGCTCGCAGGATTTCCACTACAATCCTCTCAAATGCAGACAGCTCCGCCACTTCTTTATCGGTTGGTATGTCCAGTCCGATGTCTTTAAAAAAAGGCTCCAGCTGCCGGTTCAGGATCCGGGAATGTATCACCCACTGCCGGAACCCAGGTCTTAACACAAAAATATTATCTGCTATGTTCAGATTGTCTGCCAGGGAACTTTTCTCCTGTATAATACTAAGCCGGTTAGCTGTCCTGCGGCTATCTTTCCAGGTATTTACCTTTTCGCCCCCGTAATATACATATCCGTCATACAATGGCAAATTTCTTGCCAGAATCTTAAGGACTGAAGATTTTCCATGGCTAGTCACAGGAAGAAGTCCCATTACCTCTCCCTGATAGATTTGCAGATTGAAATCCTTCAGTTTCACCACTTCATCTTCAATATAAGTGACCCTTTCCATTCTGAGGATTTCATTTCTCATGCAAACACACTCCTGTTTTTGATCTGTCTGTCATCGTTTAAAATAGGAATAGTGATCTCCACATCTGTTCCTTCACCAGCCACAGAATATACATGCATTCCATATTCATCTCCAAAAAGCAGATGAATCCGGTTATTTACATTCACCAAAGCGATCCCCCCCTGCTTCTCTTCCTCATCATGAATGGTTTTTGTAGATTTTCCAAGCTTCTGATTCAGCCGTGCAAGAGTCATTTCATCCATACCGACCCCGTCATCGGAGATACGGATGATCAGACGATCCCCGGTGCACTGAAAACGAATGTACAAATTACCGCCTTCGATTTTCAATTCTATCCCGTGGATGATACTGTTTTCCAGGATAGGCTGCAGGGTAAGCTTTGGAATCCTGCAGTTCATGATCCGCTCATATTCTTCCACGTCATACTGGATATGCAGCTTCAGTCTGTCCCCAAAACGATATTTCTGAATCCCGAAATAAGTTTCGCAGTTATCCAGTTCTTCTTCTACAGATACCAGATTTTCGACCTTCGTGATCGTGTAACGAAAAAATCGTGCAAGAGCCTCCGTCATATCCGCAACTCCGTCAAGACCTGCAATAATGGCTTCCCCGCGAATACTCTCCAATGTATTATACAAAAAGTGGGGATTGATCTGATTCTGAAGAGCCAGGTACTGAGCCTGTCTTTTATTCAAATCCATATACTGCGGAGAACGCAAGATCTGATCTACCATCTGCATCTGCTGTCTGGTGGCAGGTGTCAGGTTCAGAAGCTCCATATCATCTTTTTCAGAAAAGAGATACCCCTCCAAAAAGCGATTCATCATCTGTTCGCACCGAAAATAAGGCCGTACCAGCCAGAACCAGCAGGTTACCGGAAACAGTACTGCCACAGCTGTAAGAAGGCCGGCACACCACCAAGGCACCTGCTCTTTATTTGCCAGTAAAATCAAAATACACGCAAACAATGTCAGCAGGGCAGATATGATGGTCCCGGCTGCCAGTGCCCGATTTGAAAGATATTTCAGTTTGTCCCGAAGCTTCATATTCGCATCCTGCCTTTATCCATAAAGTTTTCTATATGTAGATGGCTTTACCCCTGCCGCTTTTTCAAAGGTATGTGTAAAGTGCTTCAGATCATTATATCCTACCTTACGGCAGATCTCCGTTACCGGAAGATTGGTTTCACGCAGCAAAAGTTTTGCCTGTTCCATCCGGATATTGATCAGATATTTTGCAAAGCCTTCTCCCTCCGTTTTCTTAAACAAAACACTAAAATAAGCCGAACTCAGGCCTACCTGCTCACTTACTTCCTCAAGGGTGATGGGATCACTATAATGATTCTGTATATATTCCTTTGCCTTTCGTACAGGACGTATTGTGTCATTTTCATATCTTTCAGCCTGCTCCTTCAGGTATTTTTCCTGGAAATCCACAAGGCATCCGAAAATCTCTTCTGCTTTTCCACACTGTCCACACTGTTTCCGAAAATCGTCAAGCACTTCTGTCCGACTCTGGATCTGGATGCTGGCAGCAAAAATATCCGCAGCACCATATATAAGCTCCAGGATCTGCCATCCCTGCACACCAGGCTGATGATTCACAGCTTCCTGCAGCTCTCTTACTGCCTCGGTCCCATTGGGAATACTGAAAATCTCCACTGCATGGCTGATCTTCCTGAGATAATCGTTCAGGAGCTGGCTTTCCGGAAGATCTGACGGCTGTCCTAAATGCTCCAAAAGCCTTCCATTGCCTCTTACCAGCCGCTCCTGAATAAGCTTTCTTGTCTCCTGCATAGATTCACCCAGGCGGCAAGCCTCCTTATAAGCCGCTCCTGCCGCAATGGAAAAGCTGACCCTCTGGAACATATTTTTCTGAATATCCAGTTGTGTCAGACTGCTTTTCAGGCTTCTGCGAATCTGTTCCTTTTCTTTTTCAGGATAATTCAGAATCCCATAACAATAGTCTTCCCTGGTAAGAAGCACCAATTCCCGTCCCTGTGCTTTCAGATTCCTTTCCAGTACTTCCTCTACCTTCT
Organism: Blautia ammoniilytica; assembly: GCF_025566965.1. NCBI lineage: Bacteria > Bacillati > Bacillota > Clostridia > Lachnospirales > Lachnospiraceae > Blautia > Blautia ammoniilytica. Next base: position 88,726 of record NZ_JAOQJL010000006.1, read on the forward strand.
CCATCAGCACATCCGTATGAGTTCCACGATTTTCCCGTCCGTAATCTGCTTTCACACAAAAGGCCTGGAAAACTCCGGGGCTGACCTGTAAGTGGTAGATCCCTGTAAGAGCTTCCTCCGACACAGCCTGTTCTGGCTGATCCAAAAGACGGTGGAGCAGGTTAGCTCTTAAGTGGTCATCATCCCTTCTGCTTCTGTTCACCAGTTCCTGATGAGACTGCCGGGATTCCTTACGCTCACGGATTCTCTTCTGAAGCTTCTGTAAAGTCTCTGTAAGTTCACCTTTATTCACAGGCTTTAAAAGATAGTATCCAACTCCATAGCTGATGGCCTGCTGGGCATATTCAAAATGTGCATATCCGCTGATGATCACCACTTCCAGATCCGGATCTGCATCCTTTACCCTCTGTACCAGCTCCAGACCGCTGCATCCAGGCATGCGGATATCTGTGATCAGAATATCCGGCTGACAATTCTGTACTGTCTCACAAGCTTCTTCCCCGTTGTGAGCCACTCCAACAACCTTCATCCCCAGTGAATCCCAATCCACCAGCGCCTGGATCAGCTGACAGATCCTTACCTCATCGTCAGCGATCACAACCTTTAAGATTTCCATAGTCTTCCCGTCCCCTTTAAAACTATATCTTTGATCTTTGTAACAGTACCGTACCTTACAGTTACTATTACTATTATTCTTATAATAATACCTTTTCTTTCAGCAGGCAAGAAGGGGATGTTGCCCTCTGGCAGCACCCCCGGTATTGGTCAGGATCATTTCTGTCCTTATTATTTATCAGAATCCTTTGTAAGTACAGATACGCCTGTGTCTGTAACTTCGCCACCAAGATCCTCGCCGCCGATTGCTCTTACAGCTGCTTTCACGCCTTCGGAACCCATAACATCCGGATTCTGTGCCATTGTGCAAAGAAGGTAGCCATCATCGATCAGATTCAGGATCGCATCAGATTTATCAAAACCAACGCCGATAATATCTGTATTTCCGGAAGCCTTGATTGCATTTCCGGCACCTGTGGTGGAGCCTTCGTTGCATCCGAAGATACCTACAACACCCTGTGTAATATAGTTCTCTGCAATACTCTGGGATTTTGCAGCATCACCTTCGCCATACTGTGTTTCCATGATCTCAAAGTCAGATCCATCAAATGCTTCTCTGAAGCCTTCTTCACGATTTACGCAGGAATCTGTTGCAGCATTTACATTGATCACACCAATCTTTCCGGAAGTTACGCCGGCTGCTTCCAGCGCTTTCTTCATTTCTTCACCGGCTGTTTTTCCTGCAGCCTTATTATCAGTTGAAAATGTTGCTTCCGCATCTACATTTGCAGGCGAATCCACATAAATGATCTTAACGTCCTGATCTTTTGCTTCCTGAAGTGCAGAGGAAATAGCATCTGGTCCGTTTGCTGCTACCATGATGGCATCATAGCCGCCTGCAACTGCATTGTTTACACACTCGATCTGCTGTGCATCATCCTTGGTATTTGGGGACATGAAATCAACCGTTACTCCCAATTCCTTTGCTTCTTCCTGAGCGCCTTCATTTAAGGTGATCCAATGCTGGTCAATTGAATCCATAGTGATCAGCGCGATCTTCTCATCGCCAGTTGCTTTTACATCATCTTCTGCATAAACAACTGCACCCATAGAAGTGATCATAGATACTGCACATACCATTGCCAAAAGTTTTCTTTTCATTGTAAAAACCCTCCTGTAATATTTTTATATAACTATCCGCCTTCTCATCTGCGGTTTAGTTCCTGTTATGAAATTCTTTTTTATTTTATTATTTTTTCTTATGTCTTCCGAACTGTCCGCTTCTTACCACTACATCCAGAAGAACAGCTGCTACAACGATCACACCGATCACTACCCTCTGGATACCTACCTGTGCGCCGATCATATTCAGTCCGTTTTCCAGTGTCTGCCATACCGCAGCTCCTGCAAAGGTTCCAAGAAGGATACCTGTACCTCCAAGTGGTGAAACACCGCCGATCACACCAGCTGCTACGCCGTACATCTCATACATGTTTCCGGCTTCCATATTTCCCATACCTGCCTGTGCACAAAGGATAAGACCTACAACACAGGAACACACAGAGCTTACCAGATATGTTTTCACTGTGGTGGAAACTACATTTACACCGGAAAGCTTTGCTGCATCCACGTTGGATCCGATGGCATAAATATGACGGCCTGTACGTGTTTTGGAAAGAATAAAGAAGAATACTACGAAAATGATCAGTGCGATCCAGAATGTGTTGTAGATTCCCAGGGTCTTTCCATAGTAGAAGCAGTTCTGGAATGTATCTGCTGTATCTTTTCCAACTCCTGTCGCAATGGCATCTGTGTTACGGTTGCCGTTTACCATGTAAGCAATACCTCTTGCCACAAACATGGTGCCAAGTGTTGCGATAAATGGCGGAAGCTTGAATTTTCCTACTAAATATCCGTTTACTACACCAACTGCCAGACATGCAACCAGTGCAATCACAATTGCAAGTATGGGATTCATTCCACCTGTCATCAGTGTTGCTGTGATCATAGCACTCATACCTACCATAGATCCAATGGATAGGTCAATGTTTCCTGTGATCAGTACATAACTCTGTGCAATACCGATCAGCAGGTATTTTGACATGGAGCGCAGCAGATTCAATATGTTCTGTCCGGAAAATACTGCCGGATTAATGATACCAAACGCAATATAGATAATGATCAGTCCCACAAATGCAGTGAGTGCTGCCCCCATTCCCCTGATTCCCACAAATTTCTTGAAGGGACTTTGTTGTTTATTGTTCATCTTTCTTTCCTCCCATCCATCGTCAGTTACTCTGGATTCCCTTATTTTCAAATGCTGTTGCCATTGTCAGGATCTCATCCTGGCTGGCCTCTTTTGCCATAACCTCTCCTGTGATCCTTCCATCGCACATAACAATGATCCTGTCTGCGATCCCCATAACCTCAGGCATTTCCGAGGATACAAACATAACTGCAATTCCCTGTTTTTTCAGGTCATTCATCAGATTATAGATCTCAACCTTTGCTCCTACATCAATTCCACGGGTGGGCTCGTCAAAAATCACAACTCTTGAATCTCTTGCCAGCCATTTTCCAACTACTACTTTCTGCTGGTTTCCTCCAGAAAGATTACCGGAATCAATTTCTACATTTGGTGTTTTGATCTGCAGATCCTTCACTGCTTTCTCACACAAGGCATTTTCCTTTGCAGAATTAACTACTCCCATTTTACTGCAGACCAGATCAAGATTGGGAAGTGCCAGATTCTGTCTGATACTCAGCTTTGTGCACAGGCCATCCTTTTTACGGTCTTCAGGTGCCAGCACCACGCCATTACGGATCGCATCCATAGGGCAACTGATCTGGATCTGTTTGCCGTCCACATAGATTTCTCCGCTATCCTTAGGATCTACCCCGAAGATAGCTCTGGTGGTCTCTGTTCTGCCGGCTCCCATCAGTCCGGCAAATCCTACGATCTCGCCTTCATACAGAGAGAAATTAATGTCTCTCACCATTTTTCCCGCATTCAGATTTTTTACCTCAAAGATCTTTTTCCCTTTCTCACACTCTACCCTTGGGAATTTTTCCTTAATCTCACGACCAACCATATTGCGGATGATCTCGTCCATGGTCATATCTTTGAAATTACCGCTGGTAATGTACTGACCATCTCTCATAATAGTAACTCTGTCCACGATATGGGACAGTTCTTCCAGCCTGTGGGAAATATAAACAATTCCTCTTCCTTCATCCCTCAGCTTCCGGATGATCCTGAAAAGATCATCGATCTCTTTAGCCGTAAGAGAAGACGTAGGCTCATCCATGATCAGAATCCTGGCATTTATGGAAAGAGCTTTTGCAATCTCCACCATCTGCTGTTTGGATACCGGAAGGTCTCCAACCACCTGATCCGGACTGATATCAATATGAAGATCATCCAGAATCTTTTTTGCTTCCTTCTGCATCTTGCTGTTGTTCAGTGAAATACCGCCCTTGATCTCCCTGCCAAGGAACATGTTCTCTGCTACCGTCAGATGACGGCACATATTCAGTTCCTGATGGATGATAGCTACTCCTGCTGCCTGCGCCTGCTTTGGTGTCAGATCCTCGTAGGATTTCCCGAAAATTTCCATTGTGCCCTCATCCCTGGTATATACACCACTGAGAATCTTCATCAGTGTGGATTTACCTGCACCATTTTCTCCCAGCAGTGCCATAACTTCTCCAGAACGCAGCTCAAATTTTACATGATCCAGGGCTTTTACACCTGGAAAACTTTTGCTGATATTGTCCATGGAGACAATGACCTTATTCATTCCATTCCCTCCCTCATCTGTTTTGCTTTCCTTTGTTGATATTATCTTAACCCAACCTGCCGAATCCGAAAAGAGGGGGGGACTTTTGCTTTAGGGGGGATTTTTTATGCAGTTATGTGAGAGTACCATTTCCAGAAGCATTTTCCTAAAAATAAGAAAAACCACCGTATTTTCGGTGGCCGTCTTATTATGCAATACAGGTCAGACAGTTTCGGTAGAATGCCTTCGCTCCAGGGCTACCGGAATCACTGTCATTTTTTCTTTTATCTTTTTGTGGTGGATCAGGTCCAACACAGACTTTCCTGCCGCAAGGGCAATAGATCTGGTGTCCTGGGTGATCGTAGTGATAGACGGATTGCAGAATTCTGTAAGGGAAACATTGTCAAAGCCTACCACCTTTACGTCTTCCGGCACACGGTAACCATGCTGCATCAGTACCTGGATACACGCCAGGGCGATCCGGTCATTGGTAGCAAAAATACCATCAAAATAACAGCCCATCACCTTAAGTACCCGCTCCATCATAATCCTGGCATCCTCGTAATCCGGAAAGATCCCGATCTCCAGCTTGCCATTATAAGGCACTCCTGCCTCTTCCAGTGCCCGCAGATATCCTGCTTTACGCTGCCGGATGGTAGACGCATAGCGCAGATCCCGCATCAGAAGAATATTCCTGCAGCCACTCTCCAGAAGCTCCCGGGTGGCCAGATATCCCCCTTCTTCATTATCCGACTGGATCAGCACCTTTGCATTCTTTGGACAACGGTCAATGTAAACAATAGGGATCGTCTCTACACTGCTGATATTCTTAATCTCGTCCTGCCCGGAAATATATATGATCCCATCCACATTCTTCTGGATCAGATTGTGGATATACATATCCTCCAGCTCATAATCTTCGTTGGAGTCGCAGATCAGCAGGGAGTAGTGATGTTCCAGGAAAAAAATATCCAGTTCGTGGATGATTTTTGCAAAAAATTCATTGGTAATATCCGGCACGATCACTCCGATACAATGGCTGCGGTTGGTACGCAGGCTGACTGCATTCCCGTTGGGTGTGAACCCGCATTCCTTAACTGTACGCAGTACCTTTTCTTCTGTTTTCTTGGAATAACCTCCGTTCCCATTCAGTACCCTGGAAACAGTGGCTGTAGATACTCCTGCCAGCTTTGCCACATCTATGATGGAAAGCTTCTTGTCTGGTGTTTCCTTCATATCTTTTATTGCCTCACATTATCATTCTTATTCCTATGATAAAGGATTTGCCATGTTTTGTCAAAAAGAAGAAATCCCGCAGACCAAACAT
>NZ_JAOQJL010000006.1:94674-137916 GCF_025566965.1 Blautia ammoniilytica
CATCTGCTGCGTCCTCAGTATCAGCTGCATCTGCAGTATCCTCTGCTGCTGCATCCTCTGTGCTGTCATCGAAAGGAATTACAGCGCCATCATATTTCTCATTAATGAAGTCTTTAATCTCATCGGATTTCAGAGCTGCTACCAGAGCTTTGATCTTGTCGCTATTCTCATTTCCTTCTTTTACTGCGATTACGTTAACATATGTTTTAGCTGCTTCGGAATCGGATTTTTCATATGCAAGAGCGTCTTTTGCTACAGAGTATCCGGCCTGAAGGGCATAGTTACCATTTAATACGATATATGCTGTCTCATCTGCCACACGTGCAACCTGCTCTGCTGCCAGCTCAACGATCTCAACATTGTGAGGATTCTCCTCAATATCATTTACAGTAGCTTCCAATCCAACACCGTCTTTCAGAGTGATGATACCATTATCCTGAAGAAGAAGGAGTGCTCTTGCTTCATTTGTGGTGTCATTCGGTACTGCAATGGTATCTCCGTCTTCCAGATCATCCAGGCTGTCTTTTGTTCCCGGATAAATTCCAAATGGCTCGTAATGGATGCCGCCGGCATTTACCAGATGTGTGCCTTTCTCTTCGTTAAAGCTGTCAAGATATGGAATGTGCTGGAAGTAGTTCGCATCAAAATCACCGCTCTCTACAACTTCGTTTGGCTGTACATAATCATCAAATACAGTAACCTCCAGATCATAGCCTTCTTTTTCAAGGATTGGCTTTGCCTGCTCCAGGATCTCAGAATGAGGTGTCTCGGAAGCTGCCACTGTGATGGTCTTGTCATCATCATCTGCAAATACTACAGTTGTGCCTACGGTACCAAGTACAAGTGCTCCTGTAAGAGCTGCTGCGATTAATTTTTTCATAATATTTTTTCCTCCGTTAATCTTTAATTATTTTATTAATTCTCTTATTATTTTGTTATTTCTTTTATTATTATGTTATTTTCTCTTATCCAGTCTGTTGGCGATCATCATACCAATGGACTGGAACAGCTGAACCAGAAGTACCAGCAGAACAACGGTAACGATCATGATATCAGCCTGCCATCTGTGATATCCATATCGTATGGCAATGTCTCCAAGTCCGCCGCCGCCTACTGTACCGGCCATTGCTGAATATCCAAGGATCGTACCTGTTGCAATGGTAGCTCCTGAGATCAGTGAAGTACGTGCTTCCACAAGCATAACCTTGATCACGATCTGCCAGTTGCTTGCTCCCATGGATCTTGCTGCCTCGATCACTCCCGGGTCCACTTCATTTAGAGAAGACTCTACCATTCGTCCGATAAAAGGAATGGCTGCAATGGTCAGCGGCACGATGGTGGCCGTTGTACCATAGCTTTTCCCTACCAGGAATCTGGTAAGTGGGATCAGAAGGATCAGAAGGATCAGAAATGGGATACTTCTGAAAATATTGGCGATCACATCCAGAATCTTATATAAAAGTTTGTTTGGCTTCAGTCCTTCTTTGTCAGATACCTTTAAGAGCACACCAAGGGGCAGTCCGAAGGCATAACCCAGAAGGGTAGATACCAGTGTCATATACAGGGTTTCGCCAACTCCTGCTATGATCATATCTGTTACTTCTTTTGTCCACATATCAGTCCGCCTCCCCTATCTCAAGTCCATGCTCTTTCAGATACTCTTTCATTTCTGCAACATTACTGCTGTCTTTCATGAATTGAAGTATCATTTCTCCTTTGGCAACACCACCTACATTCTTGGTATCAGCCTTAAGGATATTTACCGGCTCATGGAATATAAGTACAAGATTGGCGATCACCGGCTCGAAAGCGGAATTCTCTGAAAAAACAATACGGATCTTCTCGCCGCTCTGGATCTCAGGCTTTGTGACTACATGCTCCACATCTGCGCCTGTATCCCGGCTGATCAGTTCCTTTGCTACCTGGGATTTAGGATGATTGAATATCTCAGCCACCAGTCCCTGCTCCTTCACTTCACCGTCTTTCATGATCGCTACATGAGTACAGATCTCACGTACAACAGCCATCTGATGTGTGATGATAACAATAGTGATCTGGAATTTCTGGTTGATGTCCTTTAAAAGCTCCAGGATAGAGGATGTGGTCTGGGGATCCAGAGCACTTGTAGCCTCATCACAGAGAAGGATCTGCGGATCCGATGCCAGTGCTCTTGCAATAGCAACTCTCTGCTTCTGACCTCCTGAAAGCTGCGCCGGATAAGCATTTGCCTTATCTGCCAGCCCTACGATCTCCAGAAGCTCCAATGCTTTCTTTCTTGCTTCCGGTTTCTTTTTTCCCTGTATGTATAAGGGAAAGCATACATTTTCCAGAACATTTTTCTGCATCAGCAGATTAAAATGCTGGAAAATCATTCCGATTTTTTCACGCTCCTTCCGAAGCTCTTTCTCTGAAAAATCCCCAAGAGATTTCCCATCTATAAGAACCTGGCCTTCACTTGGTACCTCCAGGAAATTCATACAGCGTACCAGGGTGCTTTTCCCTGCGCCGGACATTCCAATGATACCGAAGATATCGCCGGATCCGATTGATAAGTTTACATTTTTCAGTGCCTGAACCTCTCCCTCTTTTGTGGAAAAAGTTTTGCACACATTTTGAATCAGGATATCGGACATGTCACTTGTTACCCTTTCTTTTTCTTTCATCGTCGATAGTGATACTATACCACCTCTCTATGAAAAGTGGTAGTTCTTAATTTTTAGCGCTAGTTATAGCTTATTCCTATAGCCGTGTGGGACGTACAAAAGTCCGTCACTGGCATTTACCCCATAGCTTTTACTGACTCCTTATGGGTAAATGCAGAGTGCACAAACGCAAATACTCTTTACCGCAGGGCCTTATCCTTATATCTGGAAATCTCCTCCAGGTACTTCTGCCCTAACGGACTTATGGTTACTCCACGGCGTACCAGATATCCGATGGTCATCACCTCATCGGACTTCAGTTTTACAGCACAGTAATCAGAGCCATTCAGTTCCTCACAGATGATGCCGGAACACAGGGTATAGCCATTCAGTCCTACCATAAGGTTCAGAAGAGTAGCTCGGTCGTCTGCCTTGATCAGCCTTTTGTATTCATAAGTGCTCAGCACCTCTTCTGCAAAATAAAAGGAATTATATCCTCCCTGTTCAAAAGACAGGCAGGGATATTCCCTTAATTCCTCCAAGGTAATCTCTTCTTTGTCTGCCAGCGGATGTCCTTTCCACATATACACGTAAATACTACATTCCAGAATCTTATGGAATTCCAGGTTGGACTCATGGAACAGCTTGGTAAGCACTTTTCTGTTGAAATCATTCAGATATAAAATGCCGATCTCGCTTTTAAAATTCTTCACATCCTGGATCACGTCATAGGTTCTGGTTTCATGAACTGCAAATTCGTATTCATCCATACCAAACTGCTTGACCATCTGTACAAAAGCACTGACAGCAAAGGTATAATGCTGCATGGATACACTAAATTTTTTTCTTTCTTTTTCTTTGGATACGTACTTGGACTCTATCAATGCATACTGCTCTACCACCTGCCTTGCGTATCCCATAAATTCTTCTCCTTCCGGAGTAACGGATATGCCCCGGTTGGTTCTTCTGAAAAGCTCAACCCCTATCTCTTCTTCCAGCTCCTTGATGGCAGAAGACAGGCTGGGCTGGGAAATATACAGCTTTCTTGCCGCCTCATTCATAGAAGAAGAATTTGCAACCGTGATTGCATACCGCAACTGGGTTAATGTCATAATACTCCCCTCCTTTTCCTTGTTAAAACACAAGCTGTACAAGAAGCATATAAACCACAGTTCCTGTTCCTATGCTCAACAGCACATTTTCCTTCCATTTATGCAAAACAACGATGACCGCAATGGCAATCAGTTCCGGTATCCCGTGAGGTGATCTTATCAGTGACACATTTCTCAGGCAATAAACCACAAGAAGTCCCATCATTGCCGGTGGCAGAACCCTTCCAAGATACAGCACGGTCTTCGGTGGTTCCTTGGAATCGGGGAACAACAGAAAAGGAGTAAATCTGGTGATCATCGTCCCCAGCGCCACTGCCAGAATCATGATCATCGTCTGTGCCGGTGTTAAAAACATTTACGCATCCTCCTTCTGTGTTTTTTTACTTTTCCCCATAAACAGAAGCACTGCCATAATGATGATCATGGATGGGATCACCATGTTGTCGGATCCAAAGATCATAGCTGCCACCACTGCTCCTGCGATCCCGATCATACCATAGCTTCTGTTTTCTTTTTTCTTCATCTGTTCCATGAACAGCACCACAAATAACGCTGTCAGCACAAAGTCCAGACCTGTAGTATCAAATGTGATCATTCCGCCGATCAGCGCCCCTGCCACTGTAGCGGCTGACCAGTAAAAGTAATTCAGAAAAGTGATAAAAAAATAAAACAATCCCTTTTCCACATCTTCCGGCGGCTCCACACTGGACACTACGGAAAAGGTCTCATCGCACAATGCAAAAATAAGGAAAAACCTTTTCTTTCCAAGACCTTTATATTTACCCAGCATGGATAATCCGTAAAACAGATGTCTTGCATTGATCATAAAGCTGAGTAAAAACGCCAGGAGGGGATCAAATACAGTGGTCAGAAGCGGCACCATTGCGTACTGTACACTTCCTCCAAATCCGATGGCGCTCATAAGAAATGCCCACAACACTCCATAGCCATTGGATGCCATCAGAAGCCCATAGGCGATCCCAAGTACGGCAAAGCCTGTAAGTACAGGAATCGTGTAAGGAAATGCGGCTTTAAAGGCCCGCAGGTATCTGCTCTTTGTTCTGTCTGTCTTTATCTGCTGCAATGTCTGTTCCATCCTGTCTTCTCCTGCGTTTATTATTATTCCTATGATAGTTTTATCCCCTGTATTTGTCAATAAGCAGGTTATGGCTTTCGCCGATAGGTAGCTCATATGGCTTTTCAGACTTTCTCTGATAGGTAACTCATATAGCCTTACAGACTTTCTCCGACAGGTAAACCCACCTTGACAAAGGATTTCCGGACAAAGTAAAATGATCTTAAAATAGGCTCTGTGATAAAACAATAATATACAAATAAAGCTTTTATACAGATAAAACTTTTGATCTTTCAAAAATGATCTTTTCGGAGGTACCATGAAGAAAATCTTACTGATCGCCACAGGCGGCACCATTGCATCCAAATATACCAAGGACGGCCTTTCCCCTCAGATCTCTGCAGAGGAACTTCTCTCCTATATCCCTGCAGCGTCCGCTTTCTGCACCATTGACACGCTGCAGCCCTTTTCTCTGGACAGTACCAATATAAGCCCCCAGCACTGGATCCAGCTGGCGGCTCTCATTGAAAAAAAGTATGAATTTTATGATGGCTTCGTGATCTGTCATGGCACAGATACCATGGCTTACACTGCAGCTGCCCTTTCCTATCTGATCCAGAACAACCGGCGTCCTGTAGTGATCACAGGTGCACAAAAGCCCATCGACCTGGCTATTACCGATGCCCGTTCCAACCTGCTGGACAGCCTGCGTTTTGCCTCCCACGACCGTGCCCACGGAGTGTCCATTGTATTTGGCGGCAAAGTCATTGCAGGAACACGGGCAAAGAAAGAATTTTCCAAAAGCTATAATGCTTTTTCCAGTATTAATTATCCGGATATTGCTTCTATCCATGATGAACGGATCATCTTCTATATTGATGATAAAGACCAATCCACCAGACCTCTTCAGTTTTATCATGATATGAACCGAAAGATCTTTTTATTGAAGCTGGTTCCAGGCATTGACGGACGTATCCTGGATATGCTGGCGGATTCCTATGACGGACTGATCATAGAATCCTTTGGGGTAGGAGGGCTTCCGGACTATGGAGACTCCAGCTTCCAGGCCTCACTGGAAACATGGATATCCTCCGGCAAGATCGTCTGTATGGCTACCCAGGTCACACACGAGGGCAGTGACCTGGAAGTATATCAGGTAGGCAAAATAATCAAAGAGCGTTTTCCTATCCTGGAATCCTATGATATGACTCTGGAAGCGTCTGTAACAAAGCTGATGTGGGCACTGGCCCAGACCCAGGACTATGACGCCTGCCGTCAGCTTTTCTACACAACCGTAAATCATGACCTGCTGTTTGTTTAAGAATATCCTATTTCTTCATAAGAAGCATCTGGATCTCACCCAGGTTCTCCTGGGTGACGATCCTGTAAGGCATACGGATGTACTTTCCGTCCTGAAGCTCATACTCCTCCGGAAGTTTTGTCCCTGCCGTGATAGATCTTGCCAATTCCAGCATCCCATCTGCCTGTCCCGCTGCATCATTCAGCACAGTTCCCAGCATTTTCCCATCATTGACTGCGTTCAGTCCCACTGTTGTACCGTCGATCCCAAGTACCATGGGCCAGTCCTGGGAATCCGGATCATAACCTGCAGCTTCCAGCGCATCCACTGCGCCAAGTGCCATATCATCATTATTGGCAAGCACTACCTCAATCCTGTTTCCGAACCGCTCCAGGAACTGCTTCATCTTATTTGCAGCCTGATCCCTGTTCCAGTTAGCGATCTCATCGGAAAGCTTCTCTACCAGATAACCACTTCCAGTGATCTCATTGATAACAGACATGGTGCGTACCATAGAATCGTTATGGCCGGCTTCTCCTTCCAGCATAATATACTGAAGTACTCCGTCACCATTCTTATCAATACGGTTAAAATCCTTTTTACATTTTTCTACCAGAATATCACCCTGCAGTTCTCCTGATTCAAAAGCATCTGCACCTACATAATACAGCTTGTCCCACCGTTCCAGATCTTCCTGTACCAGTTCCCTGTTAAAAAAGATCACCGGCACATCACTAGCCTGAGCCTTTTCAATAATGGTGGACGCATCTGTCCGGTCCACCAGATTAATGCAGACCACGTCCATCCCATCTTTAATAAAATCATCCATCTGATCATTCTGGATCATCTGGCTTTTATTGGCATTTTCCACATCCATAGTGATGGAAATCCCCCAGTCTTTTTCCCTGGTCTTTGCATAGTCCTGAAAATTAGAAACCAACTCTGACACAAACGTATCATATTGATCATACACACTGATCCCGATTTTCAGATTTTTCCCATCCTGCTCCTTCCGGCTCTGACCTGTTCCGCATCCGGAAAACACAATAGCAGCAGTTGTAAAGACTCCTATGGTCCTGTATATTCTTTCTGTTTTTTTCTTCATCTAAGCCTCCGTCAGATGCTTGGGAAAAGCAGACGTTCATTGTCTGACTCATATAAAGTATCCTGTGTAACAAGCTTGTACTTTATATTGACCTGCTCCGTAAAATAACCCTTTTTTTCTTTATCCACCAATGTCTGTATTCCCTCATACCCCATGTTAAACTCATTCTGGTATACAAACCCCTGCAGCAGCCCATTATCCAGATCTGTAACCGTCTGCAGAGTATTCCCGATCCCGTAAATGCGGAAAGTTTTTCCTTCCTGTTCCCCGGAAGAAGCTTCTCCCTGCCATGCAGCTGCAGCTTCTTCTGTAGAAACTTTATCCAGAGCCGCAATATACTGTCCACATTTCTGGAAATTGGTTCCAATATACAATCGCAGGCTGAAATCCCCTTCCTTCCTGGAAAGATCCTGGATCTCCACCGGCGGCTCAGCTTTTTTCAGCTGATCCACAAGACCTTCATATCTCTGGCTTACACTGTCCCGTTCCATATATTCACGGATCACTGTCACTACACGCTGGCCACCCTGTTCTTCCATATCCTTCAGGATCCTTTGCCCCAGTGCCTGGCCCATACCATAATCATCCCCGGTAATGCTGAAATAATTACTGCTGCTTATGCCTGAAACCCCGGTTTCCAGTGCAACCAGGGGTATCTGGATATTATCATCTTTCAGTGCGTCTCCCAAAGCCTTGCTGTCCACCGCTGCAAATAATATCCCTGAAACTCCGGAATCAATCTCCCGGCGTATCAATTCTGCCTGCTCCTGTGCCGTATCTCCTGTGCTCATATTCACATAATTCACTTTCAGCCCGAAATCTTCCTCAGCCTGACGGATCCCCTCCAGAAGGGTAGTCCATTCATTGTCCGTATTCTGATATAAAATAACGGAATACACAGACGGACTGTCCGAAGTGCCGCGAATTGCCCCATAATAATAGGACACAGCAAGAAGCACCACCGCCGCAAAGATCACTGCCCAGATGGCAATATGGTTTCTTTTTTGCGTCATGCTTCCACCTCCCCTGGCGCCTTTACTTCTTCTGTCTTTGGCAGATGGATCCTTACTATGGTTCCCTGATCCGGCTCGCTAATGATCTTCAGTCCGTATGCTTTGCCGAAATAAAGCTGGATCCTCTGATGTACATTCCGAAGACCTATACCGGATCCTTTACTTCGTATTCGGGTATCATCTGTAAGAAGCCTTTCCACCTGCTCCTCTGGCATACCAAGGCCGTTATCTTCCACCTCGATAAACAGATCTGATCTTCTGGTGTAGGCACGAATGGTGATCTCTCCGTCACCATCCATATATTCCATGCCATAATAAATCGCATTTTCAATCAATGGCTGAATGATCAGCTTGATCGTCTTATACTTTTCAATTCCTTTCTCGATCTCAAAGCAGGAAACAAATTTATTCTTATATCGGTATTTCTGAATATCCAGATAGCTTCTGGCGTGCTGCAGTTCATCCCCTACCGTAATGATGTTTTTTCCTTTGGAAAGGCTGATCCTGAAAAGCCGTCCCAGTGCCTGTACCATAGATACTGCATCATCATACTGTTCTGCCTCGATCATCCACATAATGGAATCCAGTGTATTATAAAGAAAATGGGGATTGATCTGTGACTGTAAGGCATCCAGCTCACTTTTCCTTTTCTCTTCCTGCTCTTTTACAATGTCATCCGTCAGCTTGCGAAGCTGCTTCACCATACTTTTGATAGTTTCCCCAAGATGTTGGATCTCCGGCGGCCCGCCAATGTAGATCCCTTCCCCGGCTCCTTCTGCCAGTCGTTCCTGCTCCACACCTATGCCGCGCAAAGAATCCTCCAGGCTCTTCAAAGGCATAGACACACGTACTGCCACAAACTGGTTGGCAAAGATCATAACAAGTATAGAAATAATGATTATGATCACCGCCATGATCCTAGTCTGACTGAAATTTTGATAAAAATTAGTCATAGGCGTAACACTAACGATCTTCCATCCGGTATAACCTACGGTTTTTACCATCACCATCCGGTCCTGTCCCTGGAAATTCTCTCTGTGAAGGCCATCACTATAGCTGACTGCCTGCTGGTTATTTTCCTTCAGCATATTGGAAAAAATCAGGTTCTGCCTTGGATGATATATGATCTTGCCATCCCCGTCCACAAGGTAGACATAACTTAATTCCTGGCTGTTGACCTTTGTAAAAAGCTGGCGGATACCGCTGAAATCCATATCAACAAGCAGAATACCGCCGGACAGCTTACCATCACTGGTCAATTCCACACCGCGGCTTAAGGAAACTACCCAGTAATACCTGCCGCTGCTGTTTTCAAAAATATTCTGTACGTGCAGTTCGGAAAAATGCAGATTCTCCATTTTGTCCTTTGCGCTGGTAAACCAGGTCTGATCCTGGATATCTGCGTTATCTTTCATAGTGCCCACAGGCGATGCCCCGATCAGCTCTCCCTCCTCTGTAAAGCAGGAAATACTCACCAGATTGTCTTTATTTACTTCATACAGAAGATTTAATTCTTGACTAATGTCATCCCTTGCAAAATCCACATTTTTGATCACATTGTAATACATCGCATCAGAAATACGCATCATATTCCGCAGGTAAGTATTTAAATTCATTTCCACCTGTCCCAGAAGCTGCTGGGTATCCTGGATCACTACATCTTCGGAAGCCCGTCCGTAGCTTTGATAAAGAAACACTCCGATAAATGCCATTCCCACAAGAGCAACAAAGGTAAATGAAAGAGAGATCAAAAACTGCATCCCCCGGTTATTTACAGCATTCGTCAGCTTCCTCCATAATTTCCTGATCTGTTTCATCCTGCTCTCCTGTTACTTATTGTTATAGACTTGCCCTGTATTTTGACGGTGAAATCCCGTATTCCTTCTTAAATACATAACTGAAGTAATTTGGTTCCGTGTAGCCTACTTCTTCTGCGATCACATATGTTTTGTCCTCTGTAGTACGAAGCAATTCCACTGCATGCTCCAGTCTTACTTTTGTCAGGTATGCCACAAAGCTTTGTCCCACTTCTTTCTTGAAAATGGTAGAAAAATATGCAGCACTTACATTCAGATGGCGGCACAGGGTATCCGCTGACAGATCGTTCTCCATGTAATGCTCATTAATATACGCCTTTGCCTGCTCCGTCAGCTTCATGGTGGAATCTGTCCTCTCATGACGGAGGGTATGCCGCAGATTGGTGCACACGTCCCGCAGCCAGTTCTCCAGCTCATCTATAGAAACGTGTTTATATAATTCCTGCCAGGGTACATCCATTTCCCCGAAAATCTGCCTTGTCTTAAGCTTGTAGGATCTTCCGATCTTCATAAGTTCCGTAATCAGCTCCATGAATATCAGCTGGTATTGATTTGGGGTAATGGAAAAACTGCGGATGCTGTCCATAAACTGCCGGATCGCCCCATCTGTCTCATCCCGGTTTCCCAGCTTTACTGCCCTCACCAGATTCTGAAAATCATATTCCAGAAATGATACCGCATCCTTGGGGCTTGGCTCTATATCATGAATGTACAGTACCCGGTTACCTCCCATAATGGTCCGGTATTCCATAGCACTTCTGGCTTCCTGATAAGAAGTGGTCAGATAATCCACATGGTCGCAGATCTGTCCCACTGCTGCAGTTACCGGCACTTTCAGCACACGATCCCCCATCTTACAGATCTGATCCAAATGATACAGTACTTTCTCCATTTCATTTTTATCTTTCAACATAAAAATAATAATGATTTCGTCCAGATAACTGATACTGTAAAAATGCATCCGCTCATTCAGATAATCCCTGGACATATCCTTCAGGGAAATACTTAGCAGCTGCTGGTTCTGCCCTGCCGTCTCTCCGGAGCCTGTATCGACATATAGCAGGGATACCACATAATAAGGTGCCCTGAAATCCATTTCATAGCTTTCCAGCATATTCTGCGCCCGCTCTCCGGTCACCTTTCCTTCCAGGATACCCATAACCAGCTGTTCCTGCATAGCTGGAAGGCTTTTCTGATAATATTCATATAGCCGGTTCATATTCCGATGTTCATTGATCTCATCATCCAGTTTCTGCCGAATCCTGGTCAGAACCTCTTCCATATCCTTTACACTGATGGGTTTCAGCAGATACTCCTCTGCCTCCAGATGCACAGCCTCTCTGGCAAATTCAAAATCATCAAATCCTGAATAAATGACCACCTTGATATTACGATAATTCTCTTTCAGTTTCCTGCAAAGAGTCAGGCCATCCATGTAAGGCATTTTGATATCTGTCATCACCACATCAATATGCAGCTGCTCTGCCATTTCCAACGCTTCCTGGCCGTTTTCCGCAGTCCCTGCCAGGCAGAATCCCATAGCCTCCCAGTCAATCTTTTTCTTCATGGCACGAAGCACATCCATCTCGTCATCTACCAGTAAAATCTTATATAAATCCATAATTTCTCATCCATCCGTCTTTTTCGTTTATCTAATACAACACTTTCTATTGTATAAAAAATCCCCACTGAATACAAGGGTATCCAGTGGGGAAACGTAAGCTTCCAACCATTTTTTGGCTCTTACACTTATTATTTTTTAACAATGTATTTTCTGATATCCAGAGCGATTGCAACAACGATAACGATACCCTGTGCAATGTACTGCAGGTTCGGGTTCAGTCCCAGGAACTGCAGAGCAGATTTCAGAAGCTCGAATACTGCAACACCGATGATAACACCGGAGATCTTACCGATACCACCGTTTACAGAGACACCACCGATTGTACAAGCTGCAATAGCCTCCAGCTCATATCCGTTACCCATCTGAGTAGAAGCACCACCGGATTTACCACCAAGAAGGAATCCTGCGATTGCATACATACAAGCTGCTGTTATGTAAATGATGATCTTGGTCTTCTTAACATTAACACCGGAAACCTCAGCTGCAACCTCATTACCACCAATTGCATACATGTATTTACCATGACGTGTATAGTTGAATACGAACCAGAAGATTACTGCTGCAATGATCAGGTACAGGAACAGAAGCGGGAATACACCGCCGATCTTTCCCTGTGTAACAGCTGTATAATCTGCACGGTATCCACCGATGGGCACGTTGTTTGTAACAACCTGCGCAATACCATAAACGATCATCTGCATACCCAAAGTACCGATGAATGCAGGTACACTTAAATAAGAAATAACAACACCATTGATCAGACCAAATACTGCACAGAGCGCCATACAGATCAGAAGAACTACCCATACATTCAGCTGTGGGAAATCAGGCCATACTTTACCAGGTGCATCTGCTTTCTGAAGCATGATACCGGAAAGGCAGGCAGAAAGACCAACCATACGTCCTGCAGAAAGGTCTGTTCCTTTCGTGATCAGACATGCGCTGACTCCAAGTGCAATGATAACACGAGGTGCTGCGTTGATAGCAAGGTTCATAATGTTTCTGAAGCTTCTGAAGTTAGGCTCTGTAATACTTACATAAATTACCAGCAGCATCAGAAGTACGATAATACCGTTATCCAACAAAACTTTTTTAAGATCAAACTTTTTTGTCTTATCCATTTTATTATCCTCCTTCGCTTAGAACTGTGTTGCGAAATACATGATGTTTTCCTGAGTTGCCTCATCACCGGAAACCTCTCCGGTAATCTTACCGTTACACATTACCATGATACGGTTGGATACACCGATCAGCTCAGGCATCTCAGAGGAGATCATAATAATTCCTTTTCCCTGCTTTGCAAGACTGATCATAATCTGATAGATCTCATATTTTGCTCCTACATCGATTCCTCGGGTAGGCTCATCCATAATCAGTACATCCGGGTTATTTGCCAGCCATCTGGAAATAATAACCTTCTGCTGATTACCACCTGACAGAGACTGGATCAATGTCTTGCTGCTTGGTGTTTTGATACTTAATTTTCCAATATTATCCTGAACCAGCTTTTCAATCTTTCCGTTGTTCAGCTTCACGCCGCCCTCTACATAATGGTCAAGGGATGCAATCGAAATATTATCTGCAATAGACAGGCATCCAAGAATACCACTTCCACGACGGTCCTCTGTGATCATGCCGATACCATTGCGGATGGCATCTTTCGGGCTCTTGATATTCAGTGGCTTTCCATTCAGCTTTACTTCGCCGCTGGTAGTATGGCGGATACCAAAAATGGCCTCCATCAGCTCTGTACGCTGTGCTCCAACCAGACCGCCGAATCCAAGGATCTCACCTCTTCTCAGCTTAAAGGAACAGTTCTTGAAAGAATTGCTATGAATGCTGGTAAAATTGTCTACTTCAAGAAGTACATCTCCCGGTGTGTTATCAAGGGGAGGATAAATATTTGTAAGCTCACGGCCTACCATGTTTTTAACAATATCATCATCACTGATGTTTTTCATTTCCCATGTACCAACATAAGTACCGTCTCGCATGATGGTAATATCATCAGAGATCTTACGAAGCTCTGCCATCTTATGGGAAATAAATACAAAGGACACGCCTCTGTCACGTAAATCACGTACAATACGGAAAAGAGCTTCTACCTCATTATCTGTCAGAGATGAGGTGGGCTCATCAAGAATGATCAATTTTGCCTCCTGTGAAACTGCCTTGGCAATCTCAACAGACTGCATCTGTGAAATGGATAAATTCCCAAGTCTTTTCTTTGGGTCAAAAGGCATCTTAACATTATCAAGCCATTTCTTTGCCTCTTCATTCATTGTTTTGTGGTCGATCACCTGAAGTGGTCCCACTTTCTTAGTCGGAAAACGGCCAAGATACATATTCTCAGCGATCGTCCGCTCCGGAACAGGCTGCAGCTCCTGATGAACCATTGCCAGTCCGTTATGTAATGCTTCATCCGGATTGTTAATGTCGACCTTCTTACCGTCTACATAAACTTCTCCTTCATCCATATGGTAGATACCAAACAGGCATTTCATCAGTGTAGACTTACCTGCGCCGTTCTCTCCCATAAGGGCGTGGACGGTTCCCGGCCGAACCTTAAGATTTATCTTGTCCAGCGCTTTGACACCCGGGAAGCTTTTGCTTACACCGCGCATCTCCAATCTATATTCTGCCATCCCACTCTCTCCTTTCCTGGATATTGGCCGAACAGCCATTGTAATCGTAATCCCTGTTGTAACTGTTCAGTATTTCTGGCATATTACCTACTGAATCGTCACATCCTGTTCATAAAATCGGGTGTGTCCTTCAGACACACCCGAAATGTTCAGTCAACTGTCAATGCGAATCTGAATTATTTGATTTTGTCAAGAATTTCCTGTGCGTTGTCAGCTGTAACTTTTACATAGTCAACCATGTTTACAGGATCAACTTCCTCGCCTTTGAGGAATTTAACTGCAAGGTTAGCAGCACCCTGAGCCTGGCTGAAGTAATCGTTGAATACTGTACCTGTGAAGTTGCCATCAACGATATTCTGAACAGCATCTGTAAGAGCATCAACACCTACAAGGTAGATATCCTTGCCAACTGTTCTGCCAGCTGCCTGGATAGCCTGAAGAGCACCAAGAGCCATAGCATCGTTGTTGCAGAATACAACTTCTACATCATCGCCGTACTGTGTAAGAGCATCCTGTACGATCTGCTGTCCTTTAGCCTGATCCCAGTCACCTCTCTGAAGAAGAAGCTCATCAACTTCTACACCAGCATCTGTAAGAGCTTTGATGGAGTACTCTGTTCTGTACTGAGCATCGATGTTCTCCGGATCACCCTGAACCATGATATAGGAAACTTTGCCGTCGCCATTGATATCACCTTTGTTCTCTGTCTCAAGGATTTCTTCGCCCTGGAATGTACCGGACTGTCTAGCATCTGCACCGATGTATGTAGCTTTCAGTCCATCAGAAGCCCATCTGTCAGACTCTGTCTCATCTGGCTGACGGTTGATATATACTACAGGGATACCTGCTTCGTTGCACATATCTGTTACCTGAGGAGCGGAAGAAGACTGAACAAGGTTCAGGATCATAACATCAACCTGATCTGTGATGAAGTTGTTGATCTGGTTGGTCTGCTCTGCCTGGTCATTCTTACCATCCTGTACGATTACATTGTCAGGATTAAATCCAAGATCCTCGGTAAGATAACGAACTAACTCTGTACGATACAGTGTCATGAAGTTATCTGTAAACTGATAAATACTGATACCGATCTTTGCGTTCTCTACATCAACGCCTTCCATATCTGGTTTTGCAAGAACATCACTTGCTGCCTCTGCTGTATCATCTGCAGCTTCTTCTGCATCAGCATCCTCAGCCTCTGCATTTTCCTCTGTTGCTGCCTCATCTGTAGTTTCCTCAGCTGCGTCCTCTGCAAATACAGCTGTTGATCCGATCATTGTTACTCCCATTGCTACACAAAGTAAGCTGGCAAGTACTTTTCTCTTCATTGAAAACGTCCTCCTTTTATTGCGGTTCGTACCGCTCTTGATGTTTTATATTTTAGCAATCCTTGTTTAGGAAATAAATATAATATTTTTTTGTCTATCTATAAATTTCTTAACGTATTTAATCGTTTTTAACAGTTTTTGGTGTTCATTTTTATGCACTTTTACCATTACCCATTAGGTTTTTCTTATTTATCAAAAGAAATCTATAATTTTTTGTTTTCTTGCCCGTCAAAAGATTTTGCGATATAATGAGCAAACGAGGAGGATCAACCATGAACAAAAAAGAAATTTCCGAGATCAAAAAACAGTTTTCACCAGCCAATTGTTCCATTACAAGGATCTGCGGCTGTTATGTGGATGGTGACAAGAATAAGAAAACAGAATTAAAAGAAGCCTTTCTCTCCCTTTCCGAGGAAGAAATGTTCAAATATTTTGAGATTTTCAAGAAAACCCTATCCGGTACCCTTGGTAAAAACCTGCTGAACATGGAATTTCCAACGAATCAGGAAGCAGATGGAGGAACCCAGGAATTTCTTATGCGTCTTAGAGCCAGCCGTCTCACCGACGATGAACTGATCCAGCAGTTCTATGACCGGATCATTGAGAATTACGATTATCCGGAGAATTATTACATTATCCTTGTCCATGCAGTATATGATATTCCAGGCAAATCTTCTGACGGTCTTGACATGTTTGATGCATCTGACGAGATCTATGAGCATCTTCTTTGCAGCATCTGCCCGGTTAAGCTTTCTAAGGCAGGACTTTGTTATAATGCAGAGACAAATCTGATTGAAGACCGTATCCGCGACTGGATCGTGGAAATGCCGGAGTCCGGTTTCCTTTTCCCTGTATTTAATGACCGGAGCACAGACATCCACGGACTTTTATACTATTCCAAAAATGCAGAAGCACTTCATGATCTGTTTATTGATCAGGTTCTGGGCTGTACAGCTCCCATGTCTGCTGGTGGACAGCGGGATTCCTTTAACATGCTTGTAGAAGAAACCCTTGGAGATGACTGTGACTACAATACAGTGATCAGTATCCATGAGAAGCTGAATGAACTGATTGAAGCACAGAAAGATGAGCCTGAACCGGTAGCGCTCACAAAACCGGAAGTGAAGAGACTTCTTGAGGACTGTGGCGTGGCAGAAGAAAAGCTGGATACCTTTGACCAGCAGTATGAACTTGTGGCAGGAGATCAGCCTTCCCTGATGGCCTCCAATATTGCCAGCCCCCGTAAATTTGAAGTCAAAACACCGGATGTAGTAGTGAAGATCGATCCTGAGCGTGCAGAATTGATCGAGACCAAAGTAATTGACGGTCGAAAATGTCTGGTGATCCCTATGGAAGGTGAGATCGAAGTTAATGGCATCTGCGTACACATGGGCAATCTTTCTGAAGACACAGAATATCCGGATAATGAGGTAGACGATGAATAGAAAAATCCTGTTTTTTGATATTGACGGCACTCTCGTCACAGCACCGCCCTGTACCATTCCCGAAAGCACTGCCCAGGCCATTACCCAAGCCAGAAAGAATGGCCATCTGTGCTTTATCAATACTGGCCGCACCCGTGTGATCATCCCTAAAGATCTGCTGACTCTTGGCTTTGACGGTTATGTATGTGGCTGCGGCACTCAAATCTACATGAATGGCCAGCTGCTTTTCTCTAAATCCATCCCCCATGACCAGTGCGTGGATATTGTAAAAAAGCTGCGTCAATTCCATATCCCCACGTATTTTGAGCGGTGTGATGCAATTTTATATGATGGTGAGCCACATCATCATCCTGTTTTCCCTATGATCCGGAAAATGGCACCTACGGAGAACATAGCTGAATACACAGGAGAAAAAGCTGCCACTTATACCTTCGACAAATATCTGGTATCCATTGGGCCAGACTCTGACCGGGCAGGCTTTGAAAAATATGCCCAGGAAAATGACATGATCTGTTTTGATCATGGGCATGATGTATGGGAAGTTACTCTTGCCAAATATACGAAAGCTACCGGCATCCAGTTCCTGCTGGATCATCTTGGCATGTCCCTGGAAGACAGCTTTGCTTTTGGTGACAGCACCAATGACCTGGCTATGTTGAAATATGCAGGCACCAGCATTGCCATGGGCAACTCCATGCCTGAGATTTTTCCTTTTTGTACTTACCGCACCACAGGTATTACAGACAATGGGATCTGGAATGCAATGAAGCACTTCCAGCTGATTTGAAAATAAATTGCTCATATTAAAAAATGGGTACGCAGCACTGGTCTGTGCCACGTACCCATTTTTTATGGATTGATATGTCTATCATTCTTCTGTATCGTCTGCAGCTTCTTCTGTTGGTGTTACCTCAGTCTCCTCTGCGGCCTCTTCTGTAGGTGTTACCTCGGTCTCCTCTGCGGCTTCTTCTGTAGGTGTTACCTCGGCCTCATCTGCTGCCTCTTCTGTAGGTGTTACCTCGGTCTCCTCTGCGGCTTCTTCTGTAGGTGTTACCTCGGCCTCATCTGCTGTCTCTTCTGTGCTGTCACCTGCTGCATCTGATGTGGTAGCTTTGATGGTGAAAGTATGATTATCTGAGAATGTAAGAGTCTTAAGAACCTTCTCATCCTCTGTGACCTTCGCATCATCCAGCCACTTCTCGGTTGTTTCGGAATAATATTTATTCTCTTTTGTAGTGGTTACGGATTTAACCTTGGAAGCAGTAGCATCCTCATCCTTCTCTGAATCCAGTCTGAGGATATAAGCAGCTGTATCTGTCTCTACAAGAGAGTCATAAACTTCACCCTCTTTCAGGGTACGAAGTGCAGTGAGCACTTCATCCGGATATGCAGTAGACTGGAAATCCTCATCATCAGATTCTTTGGTAGTAAATGTGCCATTTAATGCGGTATAGCTGTCATCTACCCCCTTAGCGATCTCTTTCATATCTGCTGTCGGATCCTCTTTCACCTTATCAAGGATCTCCTGAGCCTGCTCTTTCCTCTTGGCAATATCGTCATCTGTCAGATCATCTCCGGACAATGAAATATTAACATAGGTAAAGGCTGACTGCTGTGCATCATCCTCAGAAACCTCAATATTGCCTTCTTTCTTGATAGGATCCTGCATCTTCTTCTGATAAGTCTCAAGCTCAAGCAAAGTCTTCACCTGGTCCTCTGTAACAGAAAGCTCCTTGATCGTATCCTCATCATTATCCTTCATAAAGGCTGCTGCTGCGTCTTCAATGGCTTTCTGCTCATCCTCTGTGATCTCCACATTGTAATCTGCAGCCTTCTCTTTCATTACGTACAGAATCTCTACCTGCTTCAGGGCACTCTTTACAGCGCTCTCTCCATAAGTCTCTCCTGTATCCTCATCTGCCACACCACTCCAGATATTGGAAGCACTGCCACCCATAAACTGCTGATACATAGCAATTGTCTGTGCCTGCTGCTCTCTTGCAAAAAGACTTAATACACCCATCGGCACGTCTGTACCATCTACAGTAGCAACTGTCTTTGTTCCATCTACTTTTTTCTCACCGCAGCCTGTAAACATCCCTGCTGCCAGCACTCCGACCAGGGCTGCGATGGTTGTTCTTTTCAATAAATCCTTCATATCTTCCTCCAATCTGACGCACCTGTATCACAGGTTACACTTTTTATAGTATATCCTGTTTTTCCTCATCAGGCAACTATTTTTGTGTGAATTTTGATGATACCAGGGTTAAAAGGTCCAGGACCGCCTGTGCTTGGTTGTTCCCCTTATTCCACCAGTTCCAGCAATTCCTCTGCAAACCGGGTAAGTGCAGGAACCACAGGTCCTACCGGCGCAAACAGGAATTTGGGCGTCTGATCGTTTTTAAATTGCAGGGACCGTCTGTATTTTTCCATAAGCGGCGGAATTCCTGCCGGATTGATCTTTGCATTTTCATATAAAGTGATCCTGCACTCCCTGGATGTCTGTTTGATCTCCGTAATATATGCCTGGTGTGCCAGTGCCTTCAGACGGGCAATGGCCAGAAGGTTTAATACTGCTTTTGGCGGTTCCCCAAAACGATCGATCAGCTCTTCCAGCATTTCATCATAATCCTGCTGAGACTCTATCCCTGCGATCCGTTTATAAATATCCAGCTTCTGAAACTCATTGGATATATAGGTGTCCGGGATAAATGCATCCATTACAAGGTCTATAGTGGTCTCAAAATCGTCCATGGTCTGAATGCCCTTAGCCTCTTTGACTGCTTCACTAAGCATCTTGCAGTACAGATCATAACCTACTGCATTCATATGTCCATGCTGCTGCGCTCCAAGAAGGTTTCCTGCTCCGCGGATCTCCAGATCCCGCATGGCGATCTTGAACCCGCTTCCCAGGTCTGTAAACTCCCGTATAGCAGACAGTCTTTTTTCTGCTGTTTCTTTCAGCATACGGTTCTGCCTGTACATCAAAAATGCATATGCTGTCCGGTTGGAACGGCCAATACGCCCCCGCAACTGATAAAGCTGAGAAAGTCCATACTTATCTGAGTCATGAATGATCATAGTATTAACATTGGAAATATCCAGCCCCGTTTCAATGATCGTAGTGGAAACCAGTACATCGATCTCACCGCTTATAAAACCATACATCACCCGTTCCAATTCCCGTTCGCTCATTTGTCCATGGGCAAAATCTACCCTGGCATCCGGAACAAGCTTTCCGATCCTGGCAGCTACTTCATCAATATCTGTCACCCGATTATATACATAATAAACCTGTCCGCCACGGCGCAGTTCTCTTTTAATGGCTTCCCGGACAGTCTCTTCATCATACTCCATCACATAGGTCTGGATAGGCATACGATCCATAGGCGGTTCTTCCAGCACACTCATATCCCTGATCCCGATCAAGCTCATATGAAGGGTTCTTGGAATAGGTGTGGCGGTAAGTGTCAACACATCCACATCCTTCTTCATCTGCTTGATCCGCTCTTTATGTGCAACCCCGAAGCGCTGCTCCTCGTCAATGATCAGAAGACCAAGGTTTTTAAATATTACATCCTTAGAAAGGACTCTGTGGGTACCTATCACAATATCCACCTGTCCCTTTTTCAGATCATCCAGTGTTTTCTTCTGCTGGGCAGGCGTGCGGAACCGGCACAGCAGATCCACACGTACAGGAAATTCTTTCATCCTTTGTACAAAAGTATTGTAATGCTGCTGAGCCAAGATTGTAGTAGGCACCAGATACACCACCTGACGGCTTTCCTGTACAGCCTTAAAGGCAGCCCGCAGGGCAATCTCCGTTTTTCCATACCCTACATCGCCACATACAAGACGATCCATGATCTTGGTGCTTTCCATATCTTTCTTGGTATCTTCAATGGCCATCAGCTGATCGTCCGTTTCCTCATAGGGAAACATTTCCTCAAATTCTCTTTGCCATACAGTATCCGGGCCGCATACATACCCTTCTTTTTCCTGCCTGGCTGCATACAGCTCCACCAGCTCTTTTGCAATATTCTTTACGGCTCCCCGCACCTTTGTTTTGGTACGGTTCCATTCCTGTGTTCCCAGCTTATTCAGCTTAGGCTTCCTGTCTGCATCTGCGCCGGTGTATTTCTGTAGGGCATCCAGCTGAGTAGCCAGAATATACAGGTTGCTTCCATCTCTGTACTCAATCTTTATATAGTCCTTGACGATCTTATCCACTTCTACCTTCTCAATCCCTCGGTAGATCCCCAATCCATGCTTTTCATGGACTACATAATCTCCAATGGAAAGCTCGGAAAAATCCTGGATATGATTGCCATTATATTTTTTTCGTTTTTTCTTTTTTTTCTGCTCCTGGCCAAAGATGTCCGTCTCCGTCATCACTGCAAATTTAACCAATGGATATTCAAAGCCTCTGCTTGCATGGCCATACAGCACCATGATCTCTCCCGGCTGGATCACCCGGTCATAATCCTGACTATAAAAAGCATTCAGGCCTTCAGCCTGCAGATCCTTTGCCAGCCGTTCTGCCCTGGTACGTGAGCCGGATAATAGAGCGATCTGATATCCCTGCTTTTTGTATTTAAAAAGGTCTTTTACAAGGAGCTCAAAGCTGCTGTTGTAGGAATTTACAGATTGGACCGTCAGCCCAAAATTATCCGTAAATCTCCACCCTTCCCGGTTTGGTTCCAAAGCACATAGGGCGATACAGTTTCTTTTGTTCAGGTTTTTCTTAACATCCTCAAACCTGCACAGCCACTGTCCCGGAAGCTTCTGTTCCCCTTTTTCCTCCCTGTGCATCAGGCTCTGCTGATATTCCTCTTCCACAGCCTGGCCATTTTCTGTCAGCCGGTTAGGCTCATCCAGGAAAATCAAAGCTTCCTCCTCCGGGAAGTAATCAAGAAAAGATACCATACCTTTGTCCAGCGTTTTTTCTGCTGCCGGATAAATCATGATTTCTTCCAGATTATCCAAAGAACGCTGGCTTTCTGCATCAAAGCTGCGGATAGAATCCACTTCATCTCCCCATAGCTCTATACGCCATGGATTTTCTTCTGTCAGCGAATAAATATCCACAATGCCTCCACGGACTGAAAACTGTCCCGGCATCTCCACCTGGCCTACACGCTCATATCCCAATTCTACCAGGGATTTTTTCAGCTGCTCCATATCGATCACACTGTCATTGTAAAAATGAAGCACCCGATTCTGTATTTTATCCAGAGGCATCAGATAATCCATGCAGCCGTCAATGCTGGTAAAAACCGTAACCTCTTCCCTCTCAAGAAGTGCCTGGATCACCTGCATTCTCTGCCTGATCAGAAGGTTTCCGTGAATGTCAGCCTGAAAAAAAAGCAGATCCTTGGCCGGATAATACAGCACTGTTTTATCATAAAAACGTGTGTCCTCATATAGTTCCTTTGCTCTTTTTTCATCCTCACAGATCACCAGGCGACGCCGGAACATGTCAGACAATCCGTGAATCATATTCGCTTTTTGAGAAAGGGTGCAGCCGGTCAACAGCAACACCCCTTTGTTATTTTTTATAGATTTCTGTATTTCTTCAAACTCTGCAAGATTGTGTAAAGGTTGAATAAATGTTTTCATATTTTCTTTTTCCGATTATATTCATTCATGGCCGCATCCGGTCCCTGTGCAATAATTTTTTCAACAGCATCTGCCGCCTCCCGGATCGCTTCATCCACCAGCTTACGTTCACTGTCCGGGAATCTGGACAACACATGATCCGCCAGATCCCAGCCTTGGGGCTTGGCACCTACGCCAATTTTGATCCTGACGAAATTCTGAGTGCCCAGCTTCTGGATAATGTCTTTTAATCCATTATGACCACCTGCGCTGCCCTGCTTACGAATTCGCAACTGCCCCGGCTCCAGATCAATATCATCGCTGATCACGATCAATTCCTTTTCAGGATCGATCTTGAAAAAATTCACCATATCACGGACAGGGCCTCCGCTAAGATTCATAAAGGAAAGAGGTTTCATCAAAATAGCCTTGTCACCGCCTATGATCCCTTTTCCATACATTGCATTAAATTTTACGCCGCCCTGCGGTACATTATGCTTTTCGATCAGGCAATCAACGGTGTCAAACCCCATATTATGCCTGGTTGCCTCGTACTGTCTTCCTGGATTTCCCAAACCAACTATTAAATACATATTGTCCTCATGCTATCTAATTAAAATATACCATTTCTTCTTCCAGTGGCTCACATGGCGTAACATTCTCTGCATAAAGAACCACGCCATCTCCCTGGTATTCCATTCGTCTTTCAAAAGCCACTTTTGCAGTAACCTCCACCCATTCCTTTTCTTTCAGCTTAGGTGCAAATGCACTTTTGCATACAAAGCCAAGGAATGTAGTATCATCTGCGCAACAGGTCATGGCGATCCTTCCAGGAACAAAGAATTTGCTGCCCATTCCGCGTGGCTTCATAACCCTTCCCTTAAACCGGACAGTTTTTCCAACATAAGTATCCGGGTGATCCATTGCATCCACAAACCAGATACCGTAATCCTCAGGCGGAATTTCAATCACAGGAGCATTTACGTCAAAGGGCATCTGATCCCCGAAAATATCATCGATCTCCCCTTCTTCATCTTCAAAGATCACTTCTGCACTCTGGTTGGAAACCTTAATGCTTCTCCGGTAATTGGCCAGCGGATCTTCTCTCTTGCACCGGTTAAATACTACCATGTCCGTATATTTCACCATGTCCATAAAAATGGACTTCATATTTGCCATATATACCTGGAACGTACTTCCGTCCACACAGGTAATCTGCTGTTCCACACCCCAGCCAAAGGGCAGCTTCATGTCATAAAACCTGCTGACCAGCCACATGCCATTGTATTCAATGACCACTCTGTCCGGCTGATGGATGATCTCCATTGCCTCTAAGCGCTCTGTAGTCAGATCCTCTTCTTTTTCGATCACTTCTACCACTGTATTATTTTTCGCAAGGGCTTTTGTATCGTATTCCTCTTCTCCCTCTTCCATAAGTATAAGAAGTGTTTTTCCATCGATCTGGAAATAGTCCTGATCCAAGGTAAATCTGAGAAAAGTGGTTTTACCGCTTTCCAGAAATCCTGTGATCAAATATATGGGAACCCTGATCTCATCCATGGTCTATCCTCCGCCTTATGCATTCAATCCAAAAAGCTGTGCCAGTTTCTCTTCATTCAGCTTGGATCCGATCACGCAGAGACGACCGGTGTATTCAGGTGCACCTTCACGGATCTCTGTTTCTTCCGGAACCATGTCAAAATAAATCCATGTTCCATCTTCTGCAGGCAGCATTCCCTTTGCACGAAGGATGATACCATATTCCTCAGATGCTGACAGTGCTTCCAGCATTTTCTCCAGTGCTTCTCTGGTATATTTCTTAATAGTCTCACGGCCCCAGCTTGTAAATACTTCATCTGCATGATGGTGATGATGATCATGGTGGTGATCATGTCCACAGCCGCAACTGCATTCCTCATCATGATCGTGGTGATGGTGATGCTCATGTTCGTGGTCATGGTCATGTCCGCAGCTACACTCTTCATCGTGGTCATGGTGATGTTCATGCTCGTGGTCATGGTCATGTCCGCAGCCACACTCTTCATCATGGTCGTGGTGATGGTGATGTTCATGCTCGTGGTCGTGGTCATGGTCGTGTCCGCAGCCGCATTCTTCATCATGGTCATGGTGATGATGATGCTCATGCTCCTCTTTCAAAAGCTCTTCTTCCAGAGATACAGGATGCTCCATAACCTCCAGCAGCTTCTTACCTTCCAGCTTCTCGATAGGTGTGGTGATGATGGCAGCATTCTTATTAATCTCCCTTAAAAGCTCCATTGCCTTTGTGGCTTTTTCTTCATCCACAATATCTGTACGGCTCATAATGATAGCCCCGGCATACTCTACCTGGTTGTTGAAAAACTCGCCAAAATTTCTCATATACATCTTGCATTTCTTTGCATCAACAACCGTTGTATAGCTATTCAGTGTTATATCAACTTCTTTTTCCACACCCTGTACAGCCTTGATCACATCAGACAGCTTGCCTACACCGGATGGCTCAATAAGGATACGGTCCGGATGGTACTTCTCTACAACTTCCTTTAAGGATGCTCCAAAATCGCCGACCAGAGAGCAGCAGATACATCCGGAATTCATTTCACGGATCTGAATCCCTGCTTCTTTTAAGAAACCACCGTCAATGCCAATCTCGCCAAATTCATTCTCGATCAAAACAACCTGCTCACCCTGAAATGCATCCTTCAACAGCTTTTTTATAAGAGTTGTTTTTCCAGCTCCAAGAAATCCTGAAACAATATCAATCTTTACCATTTTATTTTCCTTTCTGTTCTGGATTTGATCCATGAACGCAACTTGACCAGGAAACGCTTGCGCCCCCTGGTTCATGCATAAAACGACGGCCGACGTCCCTGATCACAATACTGTAAACGTAACTGCTCCATATCCTCGCAGTCACCGGAAAGTATCTGTATCTCTTAGAAACGTCAGCCTGATATTCTTTTATCTAAGTCGAAGAAAATGTTCTCTTCGCAATAAATAAAACACTACCTTACGGTTCACAGCGGCTCGCTCTAAATCAGCCGTTGATCATGAAGTTCATCAGCTTCTCGATGTCTTCTTTCTCATATGCTACGATCTCAAGCTCCGGAATCTCGCCATTGGAGAAGATGTTTGCCAGAGATACATACTGAGATAATTTGGACTTCAGATTCAGTCTGTCGCCTTCGCCTGTAACAAGCTCAACTTTACCTGCACAGCTGTCAACTACTTCAAAAAATTTATCAACGTCTTTAATATTGGATACTTTCATGCTAATATCTCCTTTCAAACTCTACGCTTTCCTGATTAATATAACTGTTCAGCACTTTCACAATTATATCTATTTTCGCGCTCATTATACCCTAACTTTTTCTAAAAAGCAAGAGCAGGTTCACTTAATACAGAAAAAAAATCAGTAAAAAATCAGTAAAAGATCGGTAAAGATTATTGTACACAGGCAATCTCCCACCAGGAGCTTTACCATGAATATGAAAAATCAGGCAAGTCAATATGGTGGTTACTTAATATTCGATGTACTAATACTGGAAAATAGCGATCCCGTATGCAGGCAGCGGATACGCAAACGAATATGGCCTGTTGTCGCACTCCTGCTTCACTGCCCGGAATACCTTCTTCCCGGTTCTTCCATTCTCGTCCATAAGCTGTGTATATTGCTTAAGTCTTGGCACACCAACCCGGTAGTCCGGTCTTGCAACCGGTGTAAAATTACATATAAAAAGAAGATTGTTTCTCTTGGTAGGCGACTTTCGCACAAAGCTGAAAATACTTCTGTAGGCATCGTCTGCATTAATCCATTCAAATCCCTGAGGATCATTATCTGTGGCATGAACGGCAGGATACTTCCTGTAAATATACAGCAGATCCTTAACAAAGCTCTGCAGATCCCGGTGCTCCTTTTCCTGAAGTAGGAACCAGTCAAGCTCACGCTCCTCACTCCACTCCCGCAGCTGCCCGAAATCTTGTCCCATAAACAGCAGCTTCTTACCAGGATGTCCCATCATAAATGTATATCCGGCTTTCAGGTTTTTGAATTTGTCCTCCAGTTCACCTGGCATCTTACTGAGCATGGAGCATTTCAGATGAACCACCTCATCATGGGAAAGCACCAGCACATATTTCTCACTGTAAGCATATGTAATGGCAAAGGTCATCTTGTTGTGATTATCCTTGCGGAAATAAGGATCCAGCTTCATATATTCCAGGAAATCATTCATCCATCCCATGTTCCATTTCAGGGAAAATCCAAGACCGCCATCCTCTGCTTTGCCAGTTACCTTAGGCCATGCCGTAGACTCTTCGGCGATCATCACAGTCCCATGATTTCTTCCAAGGACAACCGTATTCAGGTGCTTAAAAAATTCAATCGCCTCCAGATTCTCATTGCCGCCGTACTTATTGGCTACCCACTGGCCGTCACTCTTACCATAATCCAGATAAAGCATGGACGCTACTGCATCCACACGCAGGCCATCCACATGGCATTCTTCGATCCAGAAAAGTGCATTGGCAATCAGGAAGTTCTTTACCTCCGGACGTCCGTAATTGTAGATCTTAGTGCCCCAGTCTGGATGCTCCCCCTGTCTTGGGTCTTCATGCTCATAAACTGCTGTACCGTCAAAATTGGCCAGTCCGTGGGCATCCTTGGGGAAATGAGCCGGAACCCAGTCCAGGATCACACCGATCTTCTGTCTGTGCAGATAATCGACCATATACTTAAAGTCCTGTGGAGTGCCATATCTGGAAGTAGGTGCATAATAGCCGGTAACCTGATACCCCCATGAACCGTCAAACGGGTGCTCTGCGATCCCCATCAGTTCTACATGGGTATATCCCATTTCTTTTACGTACTTGGCTAACATCTCACCAAATTCCCGGTAATTGAAAAAGCCTTCTCTGTTATCCTCAGTGCTTGGATGCTTCATCCAGGAGCCAGGATGCACTTCATAAATCGCCATTGCATCCTTTTTTTCGTTGAAACGAGGACGGTTCTTCATCCATACACCGTCATTCCATTTATATGAGGAAATATCTGTAATACGGGAGGCAGTTCCAGGACGCATCTCGGCTGCATTTGCATATGGATCCGCCTTATAAAGCTCTTCGCCATGCATCCCCACAATATAAAACTTATACAGCTGCCCCTCTCTGGCTCCAGGCACAAAAACCTGGAAAACGCCAATAGGCCCGGCCTTTTCCATAGGATTTGCCTGGGTATCCCAATCATTAAACTCGCCGATCACGGATACATATTGTGCATTCGGTGCCCATACAGCAAAATATACACCTTTCTGTCTGCCATAAGAAACCGGATGGGCTCCCAGCTTCTTGTAAAGATCATAATGCGTTGCCTGTCCAAACAGATACTGATCCAGTTCTGTGAACTGCATTCTCTCTCCCATACTGAATACCTCCTAGAAAACATTTATTGGCATATCAGCGCATAGCTGCTAAAAAACTCTCATTAGGTGCAAGCTTCACCTGAAGAGCACCGTTTTCTTCTTTTATTACTGATCCGTTCAGAAGGCTGGTATATGTCTTACCCTGCATCGGAACACGGATACTTAAGTATGCATCTTTATCGTCATTATTCACTGCAACGATCACACCCTCATCTCCCAGAATCCTTGCAAATGCATACTGTCTGTTCGTAAGAAGCAGCTCCTGATACCGTCCATCAGACAATGCCGGCTGTTCCTTGTGGATACGTCCCAGTGTTTTTACCCACTGAAGAAGCTTTGGATCCGGTACATGCTCAAGGGCCTCCTTCAGATCTACTGCAGGACGAAGAGGATCATCGTTTGCCCCTTCTTTTCTTCCCTGAATGCCCCACTCTGAACCATAATACAAGGATGGAATACCAGGAAGTGTATATAACAGGGTATGTACCGGATAAATATGTCCTGGTACATTCAACTTGGAAGCAATTCTGTCCACATCATGGTTGTCTACAAAGGAATACAGCTTCAGTCCTTTGTAAATGCCTCCGTTAGCATCAAATTCCCTGCGAATGGTATGCGCTATCTCAAAATAATTGTGATCATTATGACCGGAATAAAGGCCCTTATGAAGTTCATAATTGGTTACGCTGTCCAGTTTATCTGCACTTACATAACGGCTGTAATCCCCATGGATCACTTCACCCATCAGCCAGAAATCTGCTTTTTTCTCATTGGTATAACGGCGCATCTCCTCCATAAATGAAAATTCCAGACAGTCTGCACAGTCCAGACGGATACCATCAATATCAAATTCATCGATCCAGAAGCCGATCACACTAAGGATATACTCCCTTACCTTTGGCTCCCAGTAATTCAGATTGACCAGTTCAAAACAATTCCGCCATGCTTCATAGCCGAAACCGTCATTATACGGAGAATTCCATCCGAAATTGATCCCCTTAAACCAGGAACAGTATGGGGAGTTTTCCCTATTCTGCTGAATATCCTTAAATGCAAAAAATTCTCTGCCTGTGTGGTTGAATACTCCATCCACAACAATCTTGATCCCCAGCTCATGCGCTTTTGCAACAAAAGCTTTAAAATCCTCATTGTCCCCCAATCTACGATCAACCAGCTTATAGTCTCTGGTATCATAGCCATGGGAAGTAGACTCAAATAATGGTCCTATATAAATCGCAGTGCAGCCTAATGACTGAACATACGGAAGCCACTCCATAAGCTCCTGAAAGCGGTGTGTTACTTCCTCCTGTGTGTTCTGCCTGGGTGCACCTGTCATACCGATTGGATACATGTGATAAAATACTGCTTCTTCATACCATTTACTCAATGTTTTATGCCTCCTACTCTTAAGTCCGCTCATCCGGCATTTTCGCACTCTGTAATATCTGCCGGATCGTAATTTAGGCAATCCCATACCTTTTCCGTCTGTATCTATGCACTTTGTTCAAAAAAGTCATATTATAGAACCGCCTCATAGTCAATATTATACCAATGGGAGGGCAATGCGTCAATGTTAAATGACAACATACCCTCCCATATTCTTGTATTTTATGCATAAATCTGTTATTTCTGACTATTCCAGTTATTCGCCGCTTTCATCCGTATTGCCATCTGTACTTCCGTCAGTATTTCCATCAGTACTTTCGCCAGAAGTATCTCCTGCATCAGAAGAAGCCCCAGCAATGATCCCCTTATCAAAAGAACTTTGCCAGAAATCGGAATAGGATGCCATCTGCAGAGTCACTCCTTTAGCCTGAGCCATCTCGCTTACTGTGACCAGCTTATAACCCTGCGCCACCAGCTCCGGAATGATCCTCTTTGCGGCCTCTACTGTAGGCTGATGAATATCATGCATCAAAATGATACTTCCATCAGACAGATCCCCCTCCATAACGGACTTATAATCAAGATCTGCATCCTTATAATCCCAGTCCCTGGAATCCACACTCCAGGTAAAAAACGGCTTTCCAACAGTATCAATGATATCCTGATTCCATTCTCCATAAGGTGCCCTGGCTACCGTTGCCGCCTGGCCACAGGCTTTGATCAGAAGATCATCTGTATCTGTAAACTGTTTCTTTACAGAATCCAGATCCAGATTTTTAAGATTCGGATGATCATATGAATGGCTTCCGATCTCACATCCGGCTTTTAGAATATGCTGTACCTGTTCCGGATAATTGCCCACATTTTGTCCAAGCATAAAAAACGTTGCATGTGCATTGTTCTCTTCCAGACAGTTCAACAAATCATCTGTATACTGTCCCGGTCCATCATCAAAAGTAAGACAAAGTAATTTACGCTTCTGAGAGGGGTCATAAGATCCATCTTCATTAAAATAGTAATCCTTTATTCCTTTTGATACCCAGCCAGTTTGAACATAACCATTATCATTAAAGCAGTATTTGGTTCCGGAAATATCCTGAAGCCCTCCTGCATAATATGTACCATCAGCATTCTGATACCACTTACCATTTTTATCTTCATGCCATCCTGGAGCCACATATGCTACCTTTGCCGCATCTTGCTGCCCCTTTAAAGGCTGGCGGATGGCTGCATCCGGATCTATTGATATATTGGCCTGTACCTCTACCGACTTGCTTTCATCCTTTCCACTGATACGGTTGGCAATTGGAATAATGATCCCTCTTACTACAAATACCACTGCCAGAACCATAGCCACCAAATATGTGGCAAGCCTGATGATCTTCCTTCGTCTCATCTGGCGCTTTTTCCTGCGCATCCTCTCGCGTGCTGTTCTTCTGTTCATTTCACCAATAACCCCACTCTTAACTATGATTAACCAATTGTATGATTATTCGAATATGGCAGGATTAACATCCCACTTCTATATTCATATTACCTGAATAAGATCCAATTCCGGTGTTACCAGAAGAAGATCTGCTTCCTTTCCAATTGTTACTGATCCGGTTCTGTGATAGATTCCTATACTCTTTGCCGGATTTCTGGTTGCTGCAAAAACAGCGTCCTTCAGCGGAATCCCAAAAGATACTGCCTTCTTCATACAGTCAAAAAGATTGGTCGCAGAGCCGGCAATCGTGCCATCCTGCAAAAGCGCCTTTTTATTCTGTACCTGTACCAACTGGCCACCCAGATGATAAATACCGTCTTCCATTCCGGTTGCCATCATGGAATCGCTGATCAGGATCATCCTCTCAGGTCCAAACATATGAAATGCTGCTCTCACTACTGAAGGATGTACATGTATCCCGTCACAGATAAGCTCTGCCATACATTCAGGGTCGTCAAAGGCTGCGCCGATCAGCCCGGGTGCCCTGTGCCCCAAAGGCTCCATAGCATTAAACAGATGGGTCACATGATGTGCTCCCTGTTGCATGGCTGTCCTGGCTGTATCATAATCTGCTGATGTATGTCCAAGGGAAATACATACCTGATCATGAAATTCCCGGATAAACTCCATTGCCCCTTCTGCATTGGGTGCAAGGGTCATGATACGGATCCGTCCGCCGGAATACCCATTCAGCCTGCCAAACAGTTCTGGATCCGGCTTTAGGATGCAGCTTTCCTTATGTGCCCCCTTCCTGACAGGATCAAGAAAAGGCCCCTCCATGTTAATCCCCTGAACGGTTGCCCCTTCCCGATATTCTCCCAGACTGCGGATATTGCTGAAAATGTCCTTCAGACTATTCTCCGGCAATGTCATAGAGGTTGGACAGCAGGATGTGATCCCGTGCTGCCTTTCATATCTCAGGATAGCCTTCAGTCCCTCCATATCTCCGTCACAATAATCATGTCCGCAGGCTCCATGGGTATGGATATCTATCAGTCCCGGCAGAACAAGCAATCCCTCCGCATCAATTACAGTGCAGTCCGTCAGCTGCTCCTGGCCGGATACGATCCTGTGTCCTTCAATATACAGTTCCTGTCTGCGGAAGCTTCCGTCCTCCTGGAACACCATCCCGCCCTGAATGATCATCACTGAGCCTCCGTACTGTCTGCACCTGTTGCATTTGTATCTGCTGTGTCTGTATTTACTGTATCTGCACCTGTTGCTTCTGCATCCGTAGTTGCTTCTGTCTGCTCCACATTGGCATTGGCCACCAGGAAATCTTCGATACGCAGCAGTCCAATCGTCTCATCCACTGCTGCCTGTCCGTAAGTATCAATCAATACAGCCATATCTCCTGCACCTGACTGCTGCAGGATCTGATCCTGAATAGCAAGACATTCCTCATCATCCAATGCAATGCCCTCTGCATCCATAATCTTCTGGACGATCAGATTCTGTTTTACCTTCTGCTGTGCATAATACTGACACTGGCTGTTAAAATCTTCGGTAGTCAGTCCCTGAGACTCTACAAACTCTTCCAGCTTCATCCCTGCCTGATCTGCATACTTCTGTACCAGACGTTTGTACTCTGCAGAAGCCTCATCCATATCCGCTTGCGGGTATTCCTTAACCTCAGAATTGGAAAATACCTGTGACCATGCCTGAGTCTTCAAAGCCTGATCTGCATTTGTTACAGCCTCTGCTTCCAGCTGGGTACGCACCCCTGCCTTGTATTCTTCCATATTGGCATAATCGGTATTATCAGTCACCCACTCATCTGTAAACTCAGGTGCTCTCCGAAAGCTCTGCAAAGTGATCTGGAATACAGCATCCTGCCCTGCCAGATCTGTCTGTCTGTAGTTCTCCGGAAATGTAACTTCAACATCCTTGGTGTCACCTTTCTTCATACCGATAATACCTTCTTCAAAGCCTGGGATCATGGTGCCGTCTCCGATGGTCAGATCATAATTGTTCCCTGATCCGCCTTCAAAAGCCACTCCGTCTTTCTTGCCTACAAAATTAATGGTAACTGCATCTCCATCCTGGACGGTCGCTCCCTTCTGGGTAACTTCCTTCATATTGTCCTTCAGATTCTCTGTAACACGGTTGTCCACATCTTCCTCTGTAACCTGCACATTACTTTTCGTCAGGACGATTCCCTTATATTCACCCAGTGTAATATATTTATCTATATCATCTACAGAGACCAGACGGGTGTCTGAGTCCTGGCTGCTCTTGTTCATATCTGTATCCTGTGTTGTATCGGTCTTTGTGTCCTCTGTCTTTGTCCTGTCTGCGTTACCGCTTCCATTATTTTCGCAGCCAGCCGCCAATATCAGACACATGGCAAGTACTGCCACACATGTTTTTCGTTTCATTTTCTGTCTTCCTTTCTCCTGTTTATGCCATCTTTATAATGATCCCCCCGGCATCAGCCCATAGGTGGTACCGGCGTGGGTCTTGAAGGATCAAACACAGCAGATGCATCAAACAGATCTGACAGCATCTCCGGATTGTAGTACATCCTGTACCCATCCACATTCCTGCGGCCCATACGGAAATAACCGTCTCTGATCTGTACAAAATATCTGCTAGAGTCCACATTACAGTAATAGTTATAACCCTGTGACTTCAGATATTCAAACTTCTCATCTCCAGTATAATCGCCGCCATCATTAATATCTGCGCCAAATGCAAAGATAATAATATCTGTACCGCCAATCAGCGGATCCACATTCTCCTTAAAATTCTGCGTATCTGTCACAAGCCGTTCCATGGATACACTGGACATATTCTTATGTCCCCAGGTATGACTGGCAAAAATCCAACCCTCGGCTTTCATAGCATCTGCCACTGCCTTTGCTCCTGCACGCTCTGTATCCAGATTAAAATCCGGATGTGCATCCAACCAGGCTTTCTTATCATCATTCAGATCATCCGGTCTGGTCTGATAACTGATATCTGTACGGTATCCAAGGATCCCGTTATATCCAGTAAGTGCAACAATGCCTTTGGCTCCATGATAGGAAAAATCCGGATGCGCTTCAACAAAACGGTCGATCAGAGGAACCACATCATAATCCCCCACAGAGATACTCCCGTCATCCTCCACGTATTCATTCCGAACCCTGCCATCTCCATCTACTACCAGTTTTGTAGCGATCCCGTCTCCATCCTGCGAATGATAATAACACACATCATCCTGTGAAAGCACAAACGGGATTTTCCCTTCCGGCAAATGCACCTCTTTTCCCTGCATCACACCATTCTCATCCATCTGGGCAAGGTCATAAATGCTCACCATCACATAACCTTGGTCATACATGGTCTGGGTGATCTGGTTAAACTCACTCATAGTAGTCATGACCTGGTCGTAACCGCCCTGTTTGTAATCTCCATCAAATGCCTTTGATGGATCTACGATCAAAGAATGATAAAAGATATGTGTTACCTGCTCAGGGCTCCATGCCACACAGGCATCCTTTATCTGCTGATAACCTGCAGCAGCCTGCTGCATATCAGGGCTGCTTCCGTAAGCAGCATCATTCTGAAGAAGGCTGATCGCCTGGTCATAGTCATACTGAACTGCACAGTTCTCTGCCTGAGCCAATACCTGCTGGATTCGCTCTGCCTCTGCAGCTGCCGCCGGATCCGGGATTGGTGTTGGCTCTTCTGTCACCTCTGGTGTAGGCGTAGCTCCCTCTGTCACCTCCGGCGTAGGCGTAGCTTCCTCTGTCACCTCCGGTGTAGGTGTAGCTTCTTCTGTCACCTCTGGTGTAGGCGTAGCTTCCTCTGTCACCTCTGGCGTAGGTGTAGCTTCTTCTGTCACCTCCGGCGTTGGTGTGATTCCTGTCACTGCCGCCACATCAATATCTTTCTTATTATCTGTGCTGTTCTTATTACCGGTCGTCTTAATTCCATTTGTCACAGCCGTCCGGATCCTGCCAAACTGCTTCCCGATATCCTTACGGAATAGAATCCCTCCGCAGGTAAACAGTACCAATATAGCAAGAACCGATCCAAGAATCCTGTTCCGCTTTCTTCTCTTTCTGCGAAGCAGGATCCGCTCATGCCGTTCCTGTCTGCGTGCTTCATAATAAGCCGCTTCAGCCTTCTCATCTGTATCCGTTTCCCCGGAATCAGCCAAACTGTCTCCCCAGAATCCTGGCTTCTCTTCCTCAGGAAGCTGCAGTTCGTCCTTAATCTCCCTGCTGTCCTCCTGTTCCGGCTTCATCTCCCTCATTCAATATACTCCTTTTTCTTCATGGACGATACAAAAGCATCCGTCCAAAAAGTTTTTCTTATCTGTATGATTCCCAATATCGTATTTTTTATTATAACCGTTTATTCTCCTAAATTCTACATTCCTATTCCGTTTTAATTTTATTTTAATAATTGCGTTTTACCTCAAACAATGTTAAAATAAACTCTGCGTGAGTATTATTACAAATTACACACAGGAGGATGCGTATATGAGTACAGTAACTATCGTCCTTCTTGTCATTCTGGTTGTTCTGGTAGGCTTGTTGATCGGCTTGTATTTTTTCGGAAAAAAGACCCAGAAGAAGCAAGAGGAGCAGCAGGCACAGATCGAAGCTTCCAAACAGACGGTTTCCATGTTGGTCATCGACAAAAAACGGTTGCCGCTGAAGCAGTCCGGTCTTCCACAGATGGTCATTGACCAGACTCCAAAGCTTCTGCGCCGTTCCAAACTGCCGATCGTAAAAGCAAAAGTCGGCCCGAAGATTTCTATCCTGATCGCAGATGAGAAGGTTTTTGACCTGATCCCAGTAAAGAAAGAGATCAAGGCAGAAGTCAGCGGATTATATATTGTAGGTGTTAAGGGTATCCATGGTACTCTGGAGGCTCCAGTCAAGAAGAAAAAAGGCTTTTTTGCCCGCTTCAAAAAAGACAAAGCTCCGGAAGTCCAGTCACAGCCAAAGCAGTCCGGCAAATCCGCAAAAAATACTAAAACTGCTGCAGCTAATACCAATACAACCGACAAGAAAAACAAGAAAAAGAAATAAGCCGTATTTCGGCACTATACGAAATGTCTACACGCTGCGTAGACATTTTGAACAAGCTAAAACCGTATACAAAAACCTGTATACACAGACCTGCTTCCCAGGCTGTATATACAGGTTTTTTTGATCCGGATTACCCGAATCTTCAATATCTTCTATAAAGCAAAATGATCGTTCTTTTCTTCTACCAGAATAGAAAGACAGCAGTCCGCCACATAACCCTCATTCATTTCCAGGGCATAGTCCACTTTCATATCCAGGCATCCTTCTTTTTCTTTAAATTCCAGATTCGTAGCAGCGATCCCCATCTGCAGAGTGCCAAAGGGTGTGGTATAAAAGGCCACGTTCTTCTTTCCCTGTTCAAAGACCATATGGGTATTCACCAGGCCTTTTTTACGCACCTCCATCCCCTTAGGGGAGATCTTGATATAATTTACTGTTGGTTTATTGCTGTCATCCAACATTTCTTCATATCGCACATAATGGCTGCCATTGCGGAAATAGTGTTCCCCCGGAACCACGATCTCTACCGGTTCCTCCTGTCCATCTCCTTCCATCATATGCAATCCGCTTACATGCACCAGCACCTGTTTTTCCATGTTATGTTCATTTCCTTTTCTGTTCAAGAATGCCTCCGGCATTACACCAGAGCCAGCCTTTTGGATATGCATCCTGCTCCTGTGTTATAATTCTCTGTTTTTGTTATGTCCCTGTTCTTATGCCGGTCCTTTTAGTATTTCTCTATGTCGATCTTCTTTGTCATAGACACATCATAGGGCAGGATGGAATTTGCAAATCCTGTAAATTTGTCTGCCAGATCGCTGACGAAAAATCTATAAGGAAAATCCTCCTGGATTGTTCCTGCACTGAGCATATCTTTTTCTTTCAAAAGCCGTCCCAGCTCCAACGCAGTCTCATAGGCAGGATTCACAAGGCGTACACCATCTCCCATCACCTGTGCGATGGTGGATCTCAGCAATGGATAATGGGTACAGCCAAGGATCAGTGTATCAATGTTCTCTTTTTTCAGATCCTCCAGATACCTTTCGGCTACCTGGGTGGTTACAGGATCATGGGTCCAGCCTTCTTCTGCCAAAGGTACAAACAGCGGGCAGGGCCGGCCGATCACTGTGATCTTCGGATCCAGCTTTTTCAGATATTTTGCATGGATTCCACTGCCAATAGTACCTTCTGTGCCGATTACACCAATGCGGTGATTCCTGGTCACTGAAGCAGCTACCTTTGCACCGGCCTCGATCACTCCAATCACCGGAATATCCTGCTCTGCCTTTACAGTATCCAGTGCAAAGGCACTGGCTGTATTGCAGGCTATGACAATAGCCTTTACCTGCTGTTCCTTTAGGAAATGGATGATCTGCCTGGAATATCTGACGATCGTCTCCTTTGATTTACTTCCATATGGAACTCTGGCTGTATCACCAAAATATACGATTTTCTCCGAAGGAAGATTACGCATAATCTCTCTTGCCACAGTCAACCCGCCTATCCCGGAATCAAATACTCCAACAGGGGCATCTCTATCTATCTTCATTATTAATTCTCCGTTCTCATGGATTCAGGGCAGAATCTGTCCCCTGCATCTTAGGATTGTTGAATCATTTTACCACCAAATCAGCCCAAGTGCAAGACAGGCTGCCCTTGAGTATGAACCAGAAAGATCCTGCCCATGTAAGCGGAAAGACCCTGCTCCTTATTTAACGGTTACTTTGATCTTACAGGTTTTATTCCCTGATTTTACTGTGATCACTGCAGTGCCGGCCTTTTTACCTGTGATCACTCCATTTTTAGCAGCCTGGGCAACCTTCTTGTTGGAGGAAGTATATGTTGCCTTCTGAAGACTTGTCACAGGTGCAACTGCTGCCTGCAGCTTCAACTTCTTGTTCCTTCCAAGCTTTACGCTCTTTGCAACCTTCTTGCCTGTAGCAGCATTGGTAACTGTCAAAGCAGTAGTCTTTACTGCCTTTTTCTGTACCTTTACCTTGAACCATACAGAAT
The DNA here is from genome assembly GCF_025566965.1 of Blautia ammoniilytica. NCBI lineage: Bacteria > Bacillati > Bacillota > Clostridia > Lachnospirales > Lachnospiraceae > Blautia > Blautia ammoniilytica. The sequence continues at coordinate 132,711 of NZ_JAOQJL010000006.1, forward strand.
ATCCGCTTTTCAGTTTCACTGTGATCACTGCAGTACCGGCTGCCTTGCCTGTGATCTTCCCTTTATTACTTACTGCTGCAACCTTTGGTTTGCTGCTAACAAAACGTTCAACACTGTCGCCCTTTGCCAGACCACTTACCTTCACAGTATAAGACTGTTTTACCTTCAGAGGAACCGTTTTCTTTGCCCCAACAGACATGGTAAGTGTTGCAGGCAGTGCAGGAATTTCCTGTACGTTCAGTTCTTTCTGGCATACCGTACATTTCTGTACCTTCTTTCCTGCCACAAGAGCAGTTGCCTCCTGAACCACTGTCCATTCTCCTGCCTGATGGTTACCTGTTGCAGGAATCACTGTCTGGGTCGTTTCAGCACAGGTTGCACACTTAAGAACCTTGTATCCATTCTCACTGCAGGTAGCAGCCTTGCCTCCGATTTCCACTGTATAGCTGTGGTTTCTGGTTGCAGGGATCACTGCCTCTACCGGTGTGTTACACTTAATACATGTAGTCTTTTTCAGACCTGTCTCTTTACAAGTTGGCTCCTTTACAGTAACCCATCCGTTTTCATTTGGCACATGAGCTGTACAAATATCACTGTCCTGATTTTCTTCAGTAAAGATATAATCACTAAGAGAACTGATAAGGAAAGTAACGGTCATGTCCTTTTCCTCATAATCAAATGGCAGTTCTTCCCTTGTTCCATCCCCCAGTACGTGGATCAGCTTCATATTATCTGGATCCATTCCATCCGGGATCGGCATTGTTACACGGATTGGTGCAGATGGCTGGATGTTTTCTTTTCCTTCCACTACCTGGTTATTATTTTTTGTATCCACTACAGACAGCTTAATACTAAGTACCAGACTGTTACCTGGTGTATAACCGTAAGTATTACCTGATTCCTTTACTGTCAGCTTGGCTGCCAGTACCTGATCCTGGCTGGTTCCGGCAGACGCAGCATCCAAAGCAGTAAGCGCTGCTCCTGTAACCTGGATCTTGCCTACCTTATCTGTTACATCTGTAAGGGTATCTGTAACATTCTCATTGGCCATTATTGCCAGCTTCTCTGATATTGGAAGAACATTATTCAAGTTGCCTCTGGAAGCCAGTTCTTCATTGTCAATAGAAATGAGGTCTTTTACAGAATCATTGATGCGTTCCTTCTGCTCTTCTGTTAATTCCTCTGTATCTTCATCAATGTTTTCCAGAATTTCTTCCAGCGTACTGTCGATTTCATCCATCTTATCCCCTATTTGGTCTTCTGACTGATATTCATGAATGTTGACAGTTCCAATATCTGTGCAGATCAAATGCTGGTCATCCGGATCAATTCCTACAACAAATCCCCCGTTAAACCCAACATAATAGGTGATCCCCTCTGTCAGGTTATATCTTACAGTACAATCGGAAGTGTTCACTATTTCCCGCTGAGCTACAGGCTTTTTGCCTTCCATAGCATAGATAACCGGCCGCAGTGCCGGATCAAACACATACGCACCTGTGTGATCCGGTGTGAAGGTATACCAGGCATTACGATACTGTAATGGATTTTTTATATTTTCGTTGGTGCCCATTTTTAAAGTGCCAAGAACCATCTGATCTACAGGCAATACCTGGATCATGCAGTCTTCTTCATTTTCGATGGTCAGCTGATCAAAGGTATTGACATAAATCACTGCTTTATAAGTTCCTGCAGGATAGTGTGCGGAAGAATCTGTATCCACACTGACTTTTTCTGCATGCAGCTCGTAGATGTTGCCCACTGTATCCCGATTATCCTCACTGGTGCGGATTTCCACATTTTCTGTTGTGTCATCCTGATATGTAACATGTAAGGTACCAAGCAGATAGAACACATCTACATACGCTGCCATCTTGTTGTCCAGTTTCCACTTTACAGAAGCTTTTTTTACTGCCTTCATATATGTAAGTTTCAGATTGAAAACATTGGCGTACATGTCATCGCCTTCGTCGTCATAGCCAATTAATACCTTTCCACTGAAACCAATGTAATAGGTTGTACCCTGCACCAGATCGTAGGTTTTATAACTGTCTGCATTCATAGACGGACGGATCAGATCCTCAAAATCATCCAGCAACTGGTAAACACTGACATTACCAAATTCAGCATTCCCATCCTTTGTATCAATCCCCAAATTGAATTTCCCGGATGCCGGTGCTGTAAATCTGTACCAGCAATATTTACCTGCAGGGCTGTTCACTCCATTATTGATCCCTACCGTAAGCTCTGCAAGCTGTGAAACTGCTTTCACCTGGAAGGTGTATGTCTGATCCATAGTTGTGATCTGCTTTCCGTTGCAGCTTATAAGGATCTTATAGGTTCCTGCCTTCAGGCTGTTCCCAGGTGCCACTTCTATGCCATCTTCCACATCACATCTTTGCAGTTTGTAGGTATAAACACATCCGTAATCTTTATCAACCGCCTCTCTGTTATCTCTGCCGTTAAAGGTAAATTTTTTCTCTGTATCGTCTGCATAATGAACAGTTAATATACCATTCAGATACACCACATCCAGCCGTTCTGTGTAATCCATGCTGCCAAGCTCCAGGCTTGCAGAAGTAATGTCAGACGCCTCCTTTTTCTTTGTGATGGTAAGATCACACACAGTCTCGGACACATCATCCATCCCGCCATATCCAAGGCCTATGTAATAGGTTTTTTTCCCCTCAAGAGTGTAAACCTGATCTCTATCATCGGTTTCTCCCCAAGCAATGTCTGTGTAACCATTTCCAAAATCTTCACGGACTACAGAAGAAACCTCTTTGCTGCCATGGATCACATAATTTCCTGCATCCTTTGTTGTAAAACGATACCATGCATATTGTTGATTGCTGGTAGTCTTATAGAATTTTACATCCTTATTTTCTCCTTCATGAAGCTCTGTAAGTTCCCTCAAAGCCTTCACATGAATGGTATATTCTTTATCCAGGGGCAGGGGCTTGCCGTTACATTTTACGATCAGTTTGTAAGTACCTGCGGGCAAAAAAGCACCCATCGCATACTCTTCTCCCTCTTCGTCTAAAATATCCTGGAAGTATTTGCTGTATTTATTTCCAAGAGAGTCTGTCCTTTCATCAAAACCCAGATTCTCTGTATTTCCGTCACTGAATATAACATGAAGAACACTTTCTGACTGCAAGGTATTGGACCAGCGTTCTGTAAACTCTGTACGATACAAGGTTGTGCTTGCAGACTGCACATGGGGAACCAGTTTAATCTGCAGGTCTGCCTTATTTGCATATTTATGATACCCATTCTCATCAATACCTGTGTACAGATGGTCAGAAAATTTCAGATAATAAGTAGTTCCTGCTGTCAGCTCATAAGTCCGTCCAAGCCCGGTATCCTTATTATCATCCTCTGAAACAGCGCTCAGTGCATCACTGTTCGCATAACTGGAAGAATCCTCTTTTTCCGGATAAACCCAGCTGTTGATGGACATAGGATATATTTTGTATGTACCGTCTTTTCCAGGAGTAAACTGATACCAGTAGTTCCTTCCTGAACAGCCCTCTATATCTGCATTGGAACCGGACTGCAAAGTACGTACTTTCTTTAATGGGATCACCCGGATATCATATCCATCATATCCATTCTTCTGGCCCACAGTCTGGCCGTTACAGGTAAAGTATATTTTGTATTCTCCTGCTTCCAGCTCAACTTCGCCTCTAGACATACCATCATTTGTTATGATATACTCTGAAAAATTATTTCCATATTTGTCATACACACTGTAGCCATTATACTCAAGGTCATAAGATGTTCCGTTATCATAATTTATATGTACCTTTGCGCCGCTGAAAGAGACCGCATCCTGATTCGCCACAAATTCCTTCTGCACATTTGTATCATCTACTTCAACAGACGAAATCCCCGGAATCTGATAGATTTTCATCTGGGAAGCCGTATTTGATGAATGATACCCGTCATCATCATAAATGCCGATGTTACCAGTGAAGTCCACATAATATGTTTTCCCTTCCGTAAGCGGATAAGCAACGCTGGTAAAATCATGAGGGTGTGTAAACAGCCGGTCAATTTCGGTAAGTCTGTCACCATTCTCCTCTATCACCCGTACAGAATCGCCTACTGGTTCAAAAACATAAATACCCGTTTGGGGAGCTGTGATCTGATACCAGGAATCCCTTCCGTCTGATGGACTTGCAATATCATAATTCTTATCACCTACAGTAAGCTTTGGTGCTTCACTTCTGGGCTTTATGGTGATCGAACGGATCCCCTCTGTCACTGTAACATCCGGTCTTCCCATCCCACGGATATCTTTGCCTGTAAGAACCAGGTCATATGTACCTGCAGCCAACATACCACTTACCGGCTGTCCATCTTTTTCATAAGTATAGGTCCACTGATATCCCTTAGCATTATCTTCAACTGTAGAGCTGTACTGGTTAAATGTGAGCGTTGTTGTAAAATCATCCCCGTAAGTAATATGCAGCACCGCACCTACGATCCTGCATGGAGCAGTAAGATTTTCATAAAATTCAGTCTGTGCATGAAGCATATCTATAGACACAGATACTACCTGGTCTACGTCCACCTGACCATCAGCCAGGACAGGATCTGTCCCCTGGACAGTGGCTCCATCTGAAAAATCAGAGAGCTGATCTGCCTCTGCTTCCGGCTCCTCTGCCACATCCTTCACAACTTCGCTTTCCAGATCCTGTGCGTCCTCTACTTCCGGTTCTGCAAAGTCATTTTCTGCTTCCACATCTGTGAAAACACTCTCTTCTCCTATGCTTTCTGCAAATACAGATGCAGGTGCAGAAGTCACCAGCATTGCAGCCGTTAAAAGCACGGAACATACTCGTGATATCAAACGATTTTTCATGTTGTTCCTCTCCCTCTTGTGATTATTATTATTTTAATTGTATTGAAAAGATAAATATATGTCAATAAAATCCATCATAAAACCCTATATAAATTCCATAAACCACAACATAAAAAGTAATAAAATCCCATATAAACTCTATAAAACTCCATAAACCCCAACACAAAAGTCGCATAATTTCACAAAAACCCACATGCCTTCCCCTGGTATACTTATGGAGCTGTCGGTAAATAACGTTTTTTAGAGTTGACAGCAACAAACAAAAATATCCTGACAGTTACAGAACTTTCTGGCTCTGCAACTTGTTCAGGATATTTTTATTTTGATAAATACTTT
>NZ_JAOQJL010000060.1:0-3832 GCF_025566965.1 Blautia ammoniilytica
AAAACGTACCGTTTTGAGCAGAAAACGCGTACCGCTAAATCAGAATGAATGTACCGCTGATTTCAGAATAGGCGTACCGTTCGAGCAGAATTTGCAGTTTTGGCAGGAGCAGTTATCCTGCTACCATTTCTAAGCAATATGTCGTTAATTACCAGAGGCAATGGGTTAGGGGTTCAACCTTCCGGCTTTTCTTCCATGGCTTATCTCTCATTCATTTTACCGAAGACCTATAGTTACATTAATATTGGCGAGCCAAGCATGACCAATTATTATATGGGTATTATCACGGTTTTATTAATGCCAATGATTTTTGCCAGAAAGCAAAAGAATAAAAAAGTTTATCTGAGTTTGGCTGTAGCTGCTTTTTTATTATGCTTTGGCGAAAATTCGTTTTTGCACGCTTTATTGTACCGATTTGTTCCAATGTATTCCAGTTTTCGATTTCCAACATTGAACAGGATTTTTGTTGCAATGTTTGTTTTGCTTTGTCTTGCACCTGTATTACAGGATATACTTCAGACAGGAAAAATTGCAAAAAAGGTATTGCTATTTACTTTTGGGCTGATGATCATAATCATTGGGGTAGGAAGTGCAGCTGCGGTAACAGAATATCTTCATAATGTAGATGGGATGCAGGATGCGGCTAATATTAAGACTTTTGCGGAAACAATGATGCGTCTTGGGGTAATATTACTTGTATATCTGGGTGTATTTTATATGGTATATACCAGACAGGTTGTTATGATCTGGAGAAAGATTCTGGTTACAGGCATTGTAGTGATAGAGGTTTTTACATGTTTTCTTGGAGAATTGCCGATTACGATCGCCAGATATCCACAGGGGCAGTATAGCTGGGATGTGGCAACGCAAAAGAATATTGATCGTGAATTCAATTTGTATGAAAAACGTAAGAGAGGTGTGAATTTTGCAGGGCATACCAGAAGCACCAGCGGATTGAACAGTCAGCAGGTTGTATTTAACCAGACCTTTGATGAGGAAGGATACTGTTCATTTCTTCTAAAAGCCACAAATGATTTTAAACAGACATATTTCAGAAATATCATAGAGCAGAACCCGGAAGTATATTTCTCAAATCATGTGATCACGCCAGATAATATAAGTTATGATGAATGGGTTTCAAGAGGTGGAAATACATCGGAGCAGATATATACGGATCAGGGGCTGGAGGAACAAATTCGGGAATATCAGACATTAAATCCTAAGATTACAGCACAGGATGCGTTAAATCTGACACAGACCGACAATGGATTTGCAGTAGATGGGAACATGCAAGCTGGAGAGAATCAAACAGGAAGAGTCAGACTTTATTGGGATACAAAGGAAACGGATACCATTTCGATGGCTGTTGATTTCATGGACAGTGAGGGTAATCATCAGACAGTCAGCGGGGATTATACATTGACTGAACAAGATGGCCGCTTCTATACAGATATTTATTTCCCATCTTTGGATAAAGTGTATCAGCAGGCCAGTGTTACTATGGATGGGCAGGTTCCTGCTAATGCAGAATTGATTCAGACAGAAAGAATGACCACAGATAATATTGTGGATGTTTCCTGGTTTGGATTTAACAGTATCCAGATGACGGTTGATGCGCCAACAGAAGGTTATGTTACAGTTCTTCAGGCGAAGCATAAAGGATGGACAGCTTATGTAGATGGCGAGAAAACAGAAATTGCCACAATTAATAACTGTTTTATGGGACTTCATGTATCAAAGGGAACGCATACGATCGTCATGAAATTCCGTCCGAAAGAATGGTTTATCGGGGGAGCAATATCTGCTTTATATGTGATTGTATTATTTGTAATGCTGATCAGGTATGGCAGAAAAAAATGTAAATAAACAAAAGAGCTTATGATATCGCTTTATATAATCAGAATGGAGTGAGAGGTTATGAAAATACATTTCAAAAAAATAGGATATTCATTGCTGGTACTGTTTGCGATGCTTGTTTTTATGCCATTTACAGCCCATGCATATGCATTTAACAAAACTGTTGATATGCAGAAAATTGCAGAAGGAAAGTATTTCTTCAATGGGGAAGATATGGCTGATTATTCTGATATAGAGGATTATGTGGTATATCATAAATTTTCAGTGTCCAAAACAGCACTAATTGAAATTTATGGAGATTCCTACTATTTCGCAGGATCATATTGGGCTGATAAAATGCATGGGGACTTTGCACTTTGTAATAGTGACAAGAAAGTAATCATGAATATTAAAGATTACAGTGAAAGTGAAAAAGAGGATAAGCATGGTTATTGGGATTATTCTTATTTTCTGGTAAAGCCTGGAACTTATTATCTCAGGTATATTGGATTTGATGGATACAAACTTCATCTGGATTATAAATATTGTTCCCGGAAGCCTGCAACTTCAAAAAATAGAGCGAAGCCTGTAAAAGCTGGGAAAAGCGTTTCTGGCTTTTTCTATCAGAATGAGAAAAAAACGCATTGGTATAAGCTGAAGCTGACAAAGAGAAAGAAGATCAAGCTGAGTTTTACTTCATATGGTACAGGAGCAATGTGGATATATCTGATAGGACCGGGAATTCGTACAAAAGATTCTTATATGTGGAGCTATGATACTACATATACGGACTGGATGGGAGATAAATATGAGCACAGCCTGGAGCCAGGAACCTATTATCTGAAGGTTGTGAGGAAGAAACCATCTGTTTCAGGAATGTATTCAATTAAATGGAAATAGATAAAAGGTACGCATTCCTGGATTTATGATCTGTCAATGAGGGACTTCCTAAAAATACGATTAAAAACTTATGAAATGAATTTTATACATTTTCCGTATATTTTTCTTTCGGAATAGGAAACAGTATGTTATCCTATATATATCATAGGAGATTTTGATTTACATAAGCTCTTCTGAAAAACAAATCATAGAAGGTGGTGAATCCATGGGAAGAAAGGATATCATCACAAAAGAGTACATGGAAGACACAGAGGTCTTTGCGGATGTGTTCAACCATATGATCTACCAAGGAGAAAAGGTCATTGACCCTAAGAATTTAAAGGAACTGGATACGGCCAGTGTGGTGATCCCTTATGGAGCTGACGGGGCGGAGGTGCCTTATCAGAAATACCGGGATGTGTTCAAGATTCTGTGTGCGATGAAGGATGAAAATGCGGTGTATCTGCTCCTGGGAGTGGAAAACCAGTCAAATGTCCATTACGCAATGCCAGTGAAAAACATGGTTTATGATTCTCTGGAATATGCGGCACAGGTACAGAAAGCGGAGTCTTCCCACAGAGAGGCATTGCGGAAGAAGAATCCAAAGGAGAAGAAACCGGATCCGGCAGAGTTCCTTTCAGGCTTTTACAAGGAAGACAGATTGCTCCCAATCATAACAGTTGTGGTGTATTTTGGGGCTGACAACTGGGAGGCACCAAGGTCTCTCCATGAGATGCTGGCAGTGCAGGATGAAAAGATTTTGTCATTGGTTCCGGATTATCGGATCAATCTAATTGCACCAGGGGAAATGAGCGAAGAGGAGCTGGAGCACTTTACCTCTAATTTTCGGGAAGTGATGCAGTTTATTAAGTATTCTGAGGATGCAGAAAAACTGGAAAGGCTTGTAAAAGCGAACGCCGCATTTGCAACTGTGGACAGAAAAGCTGTTCGAGTGATGGAGGAGATGACGGGAATGAAGATAGAAAAGGAAGCCAGGGGAGAAAAGGTGAATGTTTGTAAAGGGATTCTTGGCATAGAGGAAAAGGGAAGAGCAGCTGGAAGAGAAGAAGGAAGAGAAGAAGGAAGAGCAGAAGGAAGAGCAGAGGGAGTGTCTGCC
>NZ_JAOQJL010000060.1:4082-9317 GCF_025566965.1 Blautia ammoniilytica
TGGAGCACTTTACCTCTAATTTTCGAGAAGTGATGCAGTTCATTAAGTATTCTGAAGATGCAGAAAAACTGGAAAGGCTTGTGAAAGCGAACGCTGCATTTGCAACTGTGGACAGAAAAGCTGTTCGAGTGATGGAGGAGATGACGGGAATGAAGATAGAAAAGGAAGCCAGGGGAGAAAAGGTGAATGTTTGTAAAGGGATTCTTGGCATAGAGGAAAAGGGAAGAGCAGCTGGAAGAGCAGAAGGAATGTCTGCCGGGATACAGCGCGAGCAGAAGCTTACAAGATCCCTGCTAGGAGATAATCGGCTTGATGATTTGAAACGGGCACTTGATGATCCTGCGTTCCGTCAAAAGCTTTGTGAAGAGTACGGAATTGATTAAATCACATCCATGAATGGTCCCAAGAGAAGCTGTGGGGGTACTGCAGAGGCAGACTTTTATGGACATCAGACAAAGCATGGCTCCTTTGTATTTGGCGGTTCTTCCGCCTGGAGAGGTATAATAAGGATAACGGAACACCGGTAAATTCATCCAAAACAGCACCTTGTATCTGCCGTGGAATCATGAAGTACTTTCCGGATCTTGCCAATGCCAAGATCGTAAGGACCTGGGCAGGCTGGATGGATGCTTCCTCAGATGGCGTCCCATCCCTTGGAACAGTGGATGAAATCCCAGGATTGTACGTGGCTTGTGCTTTTAACGGTCATGGTTTTGGTATTGCGCCGGCAGTGGGAGAGCAGCTTGCAAAGCTTATTGTCACAGGAAAAACAGATGTGGATATCCAGGCCTTACATTATGACCGGTATAAGGCAAAGATTTAACTGTTTTGTGATTTTGAAGAAATAGATGCAGGATAAAGAAGGAGATCAGAATGAATAATTTCACATTTCATATCCCAACAGATATCAGAGTTGGTAAGGATCAGATACAGTGTCTGCTTGAAGAACTGGCAAAATACGGAAAGAAGGTTTTGCTTGTATATTGGTGGCGGGAGCATTAAAAGGAGTGGCCTTTATGACAAGATTCGGGAGCTTTTTAAGGATTTTGAAGTGTCAGAACTGCCTGGGATAGAACCTAATCCAAAGCTTACCTCTGTGGAAAAGGGCACTGCGATCTGCAAAGAAAAGGGGATACAGGTCATATTGGCTGTGGGAGGTGGAAGTACCATCGATGCATCTAAACATATCGCAGCATCAGCCTGTTATGATGGCCAGCCCTGGGATCTGGTTAAGGACAGAAGTCTTGTGGCAGGAGCGCTGCCTGTTGCAGTGGTTCTTACAATATGTGCTACCGGTTCTGAAATGAATTCCGGAGCAGTCATCAGCAATGAGAAGACCCATGAGAAACTGGAGATAAACCATCCTCTGTTGTATCCCAGGTTATCCTTCTGTGATCCTACATATCTGTATACATTGCCTTCCAAACAGACGGCAGCAGGTGCGGTTGATATTCTTTCCCACGTAATGGAGCAGTATTTCCAGCCAAATGATGAGGCCTATATTACAGATGTGCTCAGCGAGGCGGTAATGAAAACCGTGGTGAAATATGCCCGCAAAGCAATGGATGAACCGGAAAATTATGAGGCCAGATCTAATCTGATGTGGGCATCAACAATCGGGTTAAATCATCTGCTTACTGTAGGAAAGGGTGGAGCCTGGAGCGTTCATCCCATTGAGCATGTGCTTAGTGCTTATTATGACATCACACATGGAGTCGGGCTTGCCATACTGACACCTGCGTGGATGGAATATGTTTTGTCTGATAAGACAGCACCTCGATTTGCAAGATTTGCAAGAGAAGTATTCGGAGTAGGGGAAGCTGATGACAGAAAAGCAGCCAGGCTTGGGATTGAAAAGGTCAGACAGTTCAATCGGTCCCTTGCAATGCCTTCCACTCTTTCAGAAGCAGGAGTATTAGAAGAAAAATTTGATGAGATGGCAGCGGAAGCAGTAAGAACCAGCGGAATCGCCTCAAGAGCTTATGTAAAGCTTCAGGTGCCTGATGTAAAAAATATCTTAATGAATTGCAAATAAGATATTCTCTCTTTTGCATTTTTTTCTGTATCCCTGTGATTTCAGGATATGAAATCAGAACAAGGTTTCTTCATTTTCATCAAACAATTTATCATTGATCTCAAAAAGCCCAAGACCATGTTGCAGCCCATAATAAATGATAGCATCTCGTTTCAGCTTTGGATAAAGCTGAGCCATGCCGCACAGCTTCAATAGCTCCTGGGCTTCCTCTATGCTTGCACCCAGACCGTAACACAGGCATAAAAGACGGTTCCTGGAGGGATTCCTGCGGCCTGCAAAAATCTGGTGCAGATAAATCTCACTCATTCCTGATTGTTTGGCAAGTGCAGCCTTTGAAATATTTTTCCTTTCAAACAGCTGGTTTAATAATTCAGCGATACTTTTATTCACAAATAAATTCTCATTCTTAGTCAGAAAACGTGCCAGATCTGGTGAATCCATAAGCTCTTGCTGCAAATGATCTGTGGTTCTTTTTTTCATTGTCCATACCTTTACAATAATTTTATTATAAGTTACAATATTTTTAACAATACATATAACTTTAAATGTACAATAAATTGATAAAAAAAACAATATGCACATGAAATAGTAATAGAAATATATGTACATGGCATAGTGACAGGGATGGATGCAAATTACGCTCAAACGGAATGCCAGTTCCGCTACTGCGGAACGGCTATTCCATTTTTAACGGTACGAAGTACCGCTAGATGATATCATTCTGTTTCACGCATATTTATACCGTTCATCTCCAGACGATATGTATGATGTTTATCTGTGATTCGTGTAAGGCACGCATCAGCGTAGGTATTGTCAGCAAACATATCAAACCATGTACTGACTGGAAACTGTGAGATGACTACAGTTGATTTTCTTCCATCCCTGGTGTCAAGGACCTCAAAAAGATCCCGGCATTTATCAAGATCGAGATCCATAAGGCCAAAATCATCGATCACAAGAAGATCCAGCTTGGTCAGCTTATTCAGGTAATCCAGATTTGTGGATTTGATACGTGCCTGTTCCATTTCGCTCATAAGAGTGTTCGCTTTTATATACTTTACACTCTTAGACTGCTTCATTGCAGTTACACAAAAAGCATTGATTAGATAAGTTTTTCCACTGGCGGAAGATCCTGTTACAATGAGATTCTTTCCTTCCTCTATCCAATGGCAGGTACTCAGTCGCTCTATTGTCTGGGTATCAAGCTGACGTTCTGGACGGTAAATAGTTTCGTCAAGATCCGCCGCCGGGTATCGCAGATGTGCTTCTTTCATCAGACGATTAAAGCGTTTATCTGCCCGTGCCTGCCACTCTGCATCAATCATTGATGCCATGCGTTCCATAAAAGTGTTCAGATCTGCATTGGGATCTTTCAACTGTTCTTCCAGGATATGTGCCATTTCTGGAACACGGAAACTCTTCAGACGCATGATCAGAGCCTGTTCCTGAGGTGTTAATGTAATGTCATGGGATGAACTCATTTGTATGCCTCCTTTCCACGGATGTTTGTATGGGAAGGAAGTTTTCCGGTTCCGTTTATAGCACTACTGGAATGATTATTCTGAACCATGCTAAGTACTTTCTTGAAATAAGAATACTTGCAAGCATTGGCTTCTACGCATTTCTCAGCAGCCTCCTGAACCAGCCTGTGAGGAACATCTTTACAGGAATGGAGTACACCGGCACAGCTGTTGTATGCCTGTTCCTCATGCTTGGAACTGCGGAGTATCCTGTCAATAAGAGTTACCATAGATTCTCCATAAACAGATGCCCATCGTCTGTAATAAGCTCCGTCATGTGCATTCACTTCTTTGTAATACAGGTGTTCTGGAGGCATGTGATTGTCATCTGTAATGTAAAGAGGAAAATCACGGTAAGATCTTGGATGGCGGCAGATCAGCCGGTTATACTCATCACAGATCCGTATCTCCGTCATTGTAGCCTTAAGAATTGCAGGCTTCCCTTTATAGGTATACAATACAGAATAGTAGTGGGCATCATACTCAAGGTGGTAATTATCTGGAACTTTAAGAAAGTATTTATAATCACAAAGTGTATAACTTTCGCCTGGAAGCTGGTTCATACGCGGTTTGTCGTACTTTTCAAATCCATTCATGCGGGATTTCCGAATGTCAGATTTTTTCTGGAAAGGACGCTGGTTGATGTCCGCTACGATCTTTTTGACCGCAGCATTCAGAGCTTCCAGAGAGATATAAGTATCTTTCTTTAACTCTTCTACCAGATGCGTCTCCAAGAAACGCACATGATTTTCAACTGTTGGTTTGCCTTTCGGTTTCCTTGGTGGCGGCGGCAGAACGATCGTATCATAAAAAGTTTCCAGATCTGAAAAAGCTGACTGCAGCACAAGTTCATCTTTACTATGCCTGGTAACAGCTGTTCTTAGATTGTCCGGGACAAGATATTTAGGAACTGCCCCATAATAAGACAGTGCATGTACTGTACCGGTAATAAAATGTGGAAGTTTTTCATCCGGAAAGATCTCTGCATAAACAAGGCTGCTAAAACCAAGTGTAGTTGTAAAAATGTGAACTTTCCGAAGTTCGCCAGTTGTTGTGTCCAATAGCAGTTCCGGCTGGTCGCCTACCCAGTCAATATACATCTTTTCACCAGGGATCCGTTCCACAGGCATAGATGTTTTTGAAGTACCATAAGCATCTACCATAAAATCACGATACAGCTTATAAAACTGAGCGAGCTGGTAACCGTTGGGATGCTCTTTTTTATAATCAATCCATAGAAAACTCAAGTCAGCATGTTTTCCCATTTGGATCATCTGCTCATGTATTTTTTCAAAATCAGGCAGTGGAATATCCTTATGTCGAAGGTTTTCTTTTGGATAGATGAGATCAACCACCTTTGAGGCTGGCATTTGCCGAAGATCATCCAATGATAAGCCTGAATCCTTGTAGCGGTTCATGATCAATGCAATCCCGCTCCGTCCGATCCGGTAACGTTTTTGTACAGAGTCATAACTGACTTTACTGAGCCGAAGTTCTATGACTCCAAGAATAGTATTGTAGTCGTGCATAATAGTTCCTCCTTTGCACTGTGATGAATAATAGTTACATCACAATAATAAAGGAAAAACGTACCGTTTTGAGCAGAAAACGCGTACCGCTAAATCAGAATGAATGTACCGCTGATTTCAGAATAGGCGTACCGTTCGAGCAGAATTTGCA
>NZ_JAOQJL010000061.1:0-1427 GCF_025566965.1 Blautia ammoniilytica
AGAGAATGTTGAGAGCCATTGAGCGCAGGCAAATCAACCTTGTCATCACGAAAGACCTCAGCCGACTGGGGCGTAACTATTTGCAAACAGGGCATTTGATTGAGGACTTTTTCCCAAGAAACGGTGTCCGCTATATCGCCATGAATGACGGTATCGACACCCTGCGGGATAACAACGACATCGCCCCGTTCAAGAATATCCTGAACGAGATGTACAGCAAGGATATTTCCAAGAAAGTCCATTCCTCTTATCTTCTGAAAGCGCAGAAAGGACAGTTTACCGGGTGTCTTGCCCCGTTTGGGTATCGGAAAGACCCGGAGGACAAAAACCATCTGCTCATTGACGAGGAAACCGCCCCGATTGTGCGGCTGATTTTCGGATATGCCCTAAACGGTCATGGTCCGAACTATATCCGCAGACGGCTGGAGGAAGAAAAAATCCCCTGCCCCACATGGTGGAACCGGGAACGGGGGCTTCGCAATACCCGCACCAAATGGGAAAAGAAAGACCCGGAAAACGGGCGGTATATGTGGGACTTTTCCGTTATCAAAGACCTTTTGATGAATCCCGTTTACACTGGGGCGATTGCTTCCCAGAAAAAGGACTACCGTTTCAAAATCGGCACGATTGGGGAAAAGAAGCCGGAGGACTGGATTGTAGTGGAAGGACAGCATGAACCGCTGATTGACCGCATGAGCTTTGACATTGTGCAGAACAAGCTGAAATCCCGCCAGCGTCCGGGGCAGACCAATGAAATCAGCCTGTTTGCCGGACTGATAAAATGCGGCGAGTGTGGGAAGTCGCTGACGATACGCTACACAAACGCAAAACATCCCCAGCAGATTTACTCCTGCAAGACCTACAATGCCTTTGGAAAGAACCACTGCACCCAGCACCGGATTGATTATGACACCCTTTACAGTCATGTGCTGCGGAAAATCCGGGAATGTGCCAGAGCTGCCCTGATGGACGGGAAAGCGGTTGCTGACCGCCTGACCAATACCTGTGAAGCCGAGCAGCGGGAACAGCGGGAAGCAATGGAACGCTCCCTTACAAGGGACGAGGAACGGATTGAGGTTCTGGACAAAATGGTAATGCGGCTTTATGAAGATATGATTGCAGGGCGTATCAGTGAGCAGAACTTCAACACCATGCTGGAAAAGACACAGACCGAGCAGACGGAACTTAAAACAAAAGTGTCCGAGGGCAGAAAGCGGCTGTCCGATGAAGTCCAGCTTGCCAATGACGCAAAACAATGGGTGGAAGCCATTCAGGAATACGCCAACATCACAGAGCTGGACGCAGCCACCCTCAACCGCTTAATCAAAGAAATCGTCGTGCATGAGCGCATTGACGAAGATAAAACAAGACACATTTCTATCGAAATTCATTTTAATCTCAAACCCATCCCGGAGGTGGAACAGGTC
>NZ_JAOQJL010000061.1:1605-2387 GCF_025566965.1 Blautia ammoniilytica
GCGATAAAGGATATCCTGATCGGGCTTATCAAGTCATGTTTGGATAACATGTTCACGTCTGTCAATGAGCAGGTGGGAACCATAGCCGGGCAGGTGGGACAGACACCGCAGGGATGGAATGCAGGGATCTTTAATCTGATCCAGAACATTTCCCAGACAGTAATTGTCCCCATTGCGGGACTGATCATCACCTTTGTCTTGTGCTATGAGCTGATTACGATGGTAACGCAGAAAAACAATTTCCATGAATTTGAGACTTACAACATTTTCCTCTGGATTTTCAAGGCGTATGTAGCCATTTATTTGGTGACAAATACGTTCAATATCACGATGGCGGTCTTTGATGTTGGCCAGCATGTGGTCAACAATGCCGCCGGGGTGATCTCCGGGAACACAGCGGTGGATGCATCAGAAGCAGTCGCAAGGATTGTGGATGCACTGGAAGATATGGAACTGGGGGATTTGTTCCTGCTATCCATGGAAACGCTGTTGATCAGTATTACCATGCGGATTCTGTCGATCATCATAACCGTTATTTTGTACGGAAGAATGATAGAAATTTACCTTTATACTTCCATAGCACCAATTCCGTTTGCCACCATGACCAATAAGGAATGGGGCAATATCGGAAACAACTATTTAAAAGGCTTGTTCGCACTGGCATTTCAGGGATTCTTCATGATGGTCTGTGTGGGAATTTATGCAGTTTTAGTAAATGCAATGACCATATCCAGTGACCTTCATGCAGCAATGTTTTCAGTAGCGGCGTATACCGTGATTCT
>NZ_JAOQJL010000061.1:2722-8045 GCF_025566965.1 Blautia ammoniilytica
CCATATAAGACAGAAAATTTTTATCAGGAGATTTCCACCCTTGTAAAAAAGGAGGGTGTGCCGGATGGCAAAAAAGACAAAGCAGGAGGCTCAGCAGGAGCGTCTGTCCCTGGCGGAAAAAAGAAACCGTCAGGAAAGAAGAAACAAAAAAAGCAGAAAAGAAAGAGAACAGGAAAAGCGTAGGAAGAAGCAGGAACGGGATCGTAGGAAACAGAAAAACATTCCTACAACTGCACAGCAGAGTATTCCGTATATTCGGATGCTGCAGGATGGTATCTGCCAGGTGACAAAGACCTTTTTCTCTAAGACAATTCAGTTTTATGACATCAATTATCAGCTGGCTTTAAATGAGGATAAGACCACGATATTTGAGAATTACTGTGATTTTTTAAATTACTTTGATTCTTCCATCAGTGTGCAGCTGTCCTTTATCAATCAGCAGGTGGATGTGGCTGAATTTGAGAAAAGTATTGATATTCCGGATCAGAACGATGACTTCAATGCCATTCGTGAGGAGTACCGGACCATGTTAAAAAATCAGCTTTCCAAGGGAAACAATGGTCTGGTGAAAACCAAGTATATCACTTTTGGAATCGAAGCAGAAAGCCTGAAGGTGGCAAGACCAAGGCTTGAAAGGATTGAAGCCGATATCCTGAACAACTTTAAAGTTCTGGGAGCACAGGCACATTCCTTAAATGGTCTGGAGCGACTGGAGATTCTGTATCATGTGTTCAACCAGGATCGGATTGAACCATTTAAGTTCCAGTACAAGATGCTGCCGGAAACAGGATTAAAGACCAAAGACTTTATTGCACCAACTTCCTTTAACTTTTCCAAGAATCAGACATTTCTGATGGGAAAGACCATGGGAAGCGTGAGTTATCTGCAGATCCTGGCACCGGAGCTTACAGACCGGATGCTTGCAGATTTCCTGGATGTGGATGACAGCATCAATGTCAATATTCATATCCAGTCCATTGACCAGAGTTCTGCGATCAAGATGATCAAGAGCAAGATTTCAGATTTGGATAAGATGAAGATTGAAGAGCAGAAGCGGGCGGTACGTTCCGGGTATGACATGGATGTGCTTCCATCGGATCTTGTGACCTACGGGGAAGAAGCAAAGAATCTGCTGGAAGATTTACAGTCCAGAAATGAGCGTATGTTTCTTGTGACAGTGTTGGTGATGAATACCGCAAAGAAGCGTCAGAAGCTGGATAACAATATCTTCCAGGTACAGGGTATCGCACAAAAATACAACTGTTCCTTAAAACAGCTGGACTATCAGCAGGAAGCAGCATTGATGTCCTGTATTCCACTGGGAGTCAATCGAATTGAGATTCAGAGAGGGCTTACCACATCGGCAACAGCGATCTTTGTGCCATTTACGACACAGGAACTGTTCCAGGAAGGGGAAGCTCTTTATTATGGATTGAATGCATTATCCAACAACATGATTATGGTTGACCGGAAGCGTCTGAAGAACCCGAATGGACTGATTCTTGGTACACCTGGTTCCGGTAAATCCTTCTCAGCAAAAAGAGAAATTACGAACTGTTTCCTGATTACGGAGGACGATATTATTATTTGTGATCCAGAAGCCGAGTATTATCCACTGGTGCAGGCACTGCACGGACAGGTCATCCGGATTTCACCGGTATCAGACCAGTATATCAATCCGATGGATCTGAACCTGAATTATTCAGAGGAAGATAATCCGCTGTCCTTAAAGGCAGATTTTATTCTGTCCCTGTGTGAACTGATTGTCGGTGGAAAGAATGGACTGGAACCGGTAGAAAAGACGATCATTGACCGTTGTGTGCGGCTGGTCTATCAGGAATATCTCGCTGATCCGGTGCCAGAGAAGATGCCGATACTGGAGGATTTATATAATCTGTTGCGGAAACAGGAAGAGCCGGAAGCACAGCGTCTGGCAACTTCATTGGAGATTTACGTTACAGGTTCCCTAAATGTATTTAATCATCGCACAAATGTGGACATCAACAACCGTATCGTATGTTTTGATATCAAGGAGCTTGGAAAACAGCTGAAGAAGATCGGGATGCTGATTGTGCAGGACCAGGTATGGAACCGAGTGACGATCAACCGTTCCGCTCATAAATCCACCCGTTACTATGTGGATGAATTCCATCTTCTCTTAAAAGAAGAACAGACAGCAGCCTACAGCGTGGAAATCTGGAAGCGATTCCGTAAATGGGGCGGTATTCCGACAGGAATTACCCAGAACATTAAGGATCTTTTAGCTTCCAGGGAAATCGAGAATATTTTTGAAAACTCTGATTTTATCTATATGCTCAACCAGGCATCCGGTGACAGGCAGATTCTGGCTAAACAGTTGAATATTTCACCAACCCAGCTGTCTTATGTAACCAACAGTAATGAGGGTGAAGGACTTCTGTTCTATGGAAATGTGATTATTCCGTTTGTAGACAGATTCCCGAAGAATTCCCTTTATAAGATTATGACAACCCGCCCGGAGGAAACAGCCGAAGCAGGGTAATACAGGAGGAGTAAAACAATGTTACAGGTAATTTCATATGGATTGACATTTTGTGGCGGTGCTGTATTTGGCATCGCTTTTCTTTGTTTATTACAGGCAGGGAAAGGGTATCCGAAGAAGGAGGAGTAATCAGTGGCAGAACAGAGAATGAAAGTCAGGGATAAGAAAGTCCAGAAAATGACCAAGGATGGTCTGGTGGAAGAAAACCTGACGGATAAATCTTCTGTTCGTGTCAGTAACCGTGCCAGTGATGTGCAGATGGGAGGAAAACAGGGGGAAAAAGAAGTAAGCCTTGTGGATAAGTCTTCCCGCCAGTCTGAACGGAGTGGGAAAAATATTCGTCCCTCTGTGCAAAAATCCAGAGATGCACCGGAACTGATACGGGCAGAGAAGCAAAGTGAGGATCTTGGACAGAGTAGAAAACAGCAAAATAGAAAAAGAATCCGTGCTGAAGTCGGAAAAGAATCCAGACTTGCAGAAAAATCCGAAGCCGGACAGTCAGGGAGACTGAAAGAAAAACGTGCGGATCTATCAGAAAACAGAGGAGACAGCCGGAGAAATCAGACCGGTGGTAGCAAAAAGCCAAAACAAAAACAGCGTTTGAAGTTTGCTTATGAGGAAACTGGTGCTTCTGTGAAAAATGATAAAGATATGGAGAAATTGAACCAGATGGATACGGATGGAGTCAATTTCCGACATCAGAAACAGAAGGAAAAAGCCAAAAAGTTTTCTTATGAGGAAGCAAAAAAGAAGAAGGAAGCAAAGCAGCATTCCAAGAAGGCACAGGTCTATCAGGCAAATGATGGAGAAGCTCCTGGAAAGAAGAAATCCCGCTTGAAGTTTGGCGAAGGGGAATCTGTGAAAACAGAAAAAACTTCTGTTGTCAAGAAAGCAGGAAGTGCAGCTTCCGCAGCATTGCACCGTGAGATCAGCAAAAATGAAGACGATAATGCGGCGGTAGAAGGTGCCCATAAGTTAGAAGAAAGCGGCGAAGGTGTTTACCGGCTGGAACAGAGAAGTGCCAGACGCAGGAAACAGAGGGCATTCAGAAAAAGAAGCAGACTTGAAAGACAGGAAGAGAAACAGACACAGGCGGCAGCCCGTCAGGAACAGAAGAAACTGAAAAAACAGATTCAGAAGCAACAGATCAAACGGGATTATGCCAAAGCGAAGCGAAGTGAACAGACAGTAGGAACAGCTACAAAAGGTACGATTGATTATATCAAGAAGATTGGCGGCAAAGTCACCAACTTTTTTAAAGAAAACCGGAAGGTGTATATCAGTGTAGCAGTTCTGATCGGATTG
This sequence comes from Blautia ammoniilytica, assembly GCF_025566965.1. Lineage (NCBI taxonomy): Bacteria > Bacillati > Bacillota > Clostridia > Lachnospirales > Lachnospiraceae > Blautia > Blautia ammoniilytica. The sequence goes on from NZ_JAOQJL010000061.1 coordinate 6,549, forward strand.
ATGTTTCTGATCATAACGAATGTCACGTCATGCTCTGCAGTGTTTTTACAAAATGTGATCACTTACACCGGAACCAGTTATCTGTCATCGGATCAGGCAATCCGGGAAGCGGAACTGTATTACACACAGCTGGAAGCTAATCTGCAGGAGTGGATCAACAATATGGAATCTGAAGAACCAGGACATGAGGAATACCGATATAACATCGGACCTATTGAGCATGATCCGTTTATCCTGATTAGTTATCTGTCTGCAAAGTATGAAGAATTTACTTTTGAACAGGTCAAGCCGGAGCTGGACGCCTTGTTTGCAGAGCAATATCATTTAACTACTGAAGCAGTCAATGAGACTGTAACGGAGACAGCAACAGTAAGAGTTGGAGAATCTTTGGGACAGGTTGTGACCAGTGGATATTGTAACTGTCCAATCTGTTGTGGTATTTGGAGCGGAGGACCGACTGCCAGTGGAGCATATCCAACTGCCAATCATACCTTAGCGGTAGATGCTTCCAATCCGTTTGTTCCAATGGGAACAAAGGTAGTTATGAATGGTGTCGAATATACCGTAGAAGATACCGGAGCTTTCGCAAGATACGGTGTACAATTTGATGTCTATTATGACAGTCATGCGGCAGCATCTGCACATGGACATCAGACCTGGGAATGTTATCTTGCAGATGATAACGGAAGCAATGAAGTCGAAGTGACCAGAATCAGAGATGTGGACACGCTGAATGTAACATTGACCAGTGGAAACCTGATGTCAATCTGTCAGGACAGGTTGGGATTTTTCCAGAAAGAACTGTTCAGTGCCTACAACGATACCAAAGGCAACCTGCAGATGTTTGCAACACCGGTTGATTTTAACTGGTATTCCAGTGTGACCAGCTATTATGGATATCGGATTCATCCAATATCAGGAGCAAATCAGTTACACAATGGTATGGATATCGGAGCACCGGAAGGGACAAAAGTAATGGCAGGGCTGACCGGAACGGTTACAACTTCTGCTTATAACGACAGCTATGGCAATTATGTTGTAATCAAGGACAGTAAAGGCTATGAACTGCGGTATGCACATTTAAGCAGCCGGAGTGTATCTGCAGGTGCATCCGTCACGAAAGGTGATGAGATCGGTCTTGTAGGAAATACCGGAAATTCTACAGGAAGCCATCTTCACATTGAACTTTTGAAAAATGGAGAGCGGTTAAACCCGATCTTTTATCTGGAAACAGGAGAAGGGACAGGCTTTGGTGGTAATGAATATACCAGTGAAGCAGCGCAACGTTTACTGGAAGAGGCTGCAAAATATCTTGGAACACCGTATGTGTGGGGCGGATATTCCCCAAGTGGATTCGATTGTTCCGGATTTGTCAGCTACTGTCTGGTTCATTCCGGGGTAAGAAATACGGGAAGGCTGACTGCACAGGGACTGTACAACATTTGTACGCCAGTATCCCAGTCAGAAGCACAGCCAGGAGATCTGATCTTCTTTACC